>JAGQWA010000155.1 GCA_020437725.1 Bacteroidota bacterium
CGGTAAATACGCATCAGCGAGCGCTTGCCACTTGTTGTTTCAATATCGTCGTGTTGGTTCATTTTGTCTAAAAGGTTAGATGCCAAGACCTGCATCTCCTTTAGCGACTCTTCATAGCGCGGTTTATTCTCATCGAACCAAGGTTTATTGTTGTTATTCTTAATCTCTTTAAGAAACTGGAGTGTGTTTTTCATGTCTGTAAAAGTAAAATCGCCACCCAATTTACATAGAGGTGGCGATTATGGTTTCAATTATTCAAAATCCCTACTTCACCGCGTAGCGAATAATTGTTCTAAGCTTTTCTTCGGACGTTTTGCGTGGGTCGGTTAGGTAAATTTCCTTGTGCTCATCTGCCATTTCAAAACCGTTTTCCTTAATTACCTTCATAATGGCGGCTATGGAATTTTGCTCTTGCTCATAAGAACCTAAATGCAGAATTTGAACCGCTTTTCGGGCTGGCTCTATTTCAACTTGAACACTTTCATTTTCTTCAGGCTGAAGTCTTTTAAGCGCATTTCTGAGTGTTTTCTCATCTACAAAATTTGGAAATGGAATCTTGATTTTCCAATACCATTCGTTGCGATCAGTGTTTTCGAAATTAGCTCTGATCTCAGACCACCACTGGGCTTCCATTTTAGGCACTACAAAATCGCGACCCAATTCTTGAAATTGCTTTTTAACTCCATAAGCTATTGGATAAATGCTCGAAATGGCGTTTTCGAACTTTTCATCTTCAGGTGATGATTGACCAGAAATGGTGATGTAAGGCCTGGCAGGGAGCTCAACTACATGCGCAGATTTCTCAGCTGAGTAATAGTTCTTATCTGTTTTGGTGAGATCAACTTTCGAAATTTCTGGTTTAAAAGGCACGAAAGTTTTGTAAATATCAAGCCCGGCCATTGTGGCTTCAAAGCGCTTGGTTAAACCCGCTTTTTCAATACGCTTATGCTCTTCTGCACTTTCTTCTGTTAAATTGAAGAAGAATAGATCTACCTGCTTGCTTGGGTCATCAAACAATTGAAGCGAGTAATACTGTTTAAACCCAGCTACTTCGTCATAAAGCACCTGAATGAACTCCCTTTTCAACTCAAGATTGGCTTCAAGATTGTCTTTTTGAATGGGATACACGTAGAATTCGAGTCGTGTGTTTTCATCAATCTCTCCCTTTTTCACAAAGTGGTGTAGCTGAGCGTGATTGAAGAAATCGACTTTCTCAAAACAACCAAACACTGAAGTCAGGCTTTGGTTTTGTTGCACTTTTTCATCAGCTTTTTGTGCAGCATCTAAATCGCTCCACTCAGCAAAATCAAGTATCTCTAATGGATTGTCGATGTTTTGAAAGGTGGTTAATCCTTTAAACCCATCTAACTCTTTTACGGTGTTTTGAAATGTCGCATAAGCTTCACGATAGTCATTCAATTTCTTCGGTTTAAGCGTTACCAATGCAGTTTCGAAAGCGGCTTGTTGAATAGTTGTTTCCATTGTGTTTAAATTTTGAGCAATGGTCGATTGGGTTAGTGACAAGGGTGTGTCAGCAGACTTTAAAAATTAGCCAATTCTACAATTTGGCAATTTGACAATGATCTTAATTGCTTAATGACTTAATGAAACAATTTTTTAATGTGATAATTTGACAATGAATTAATTATCTCCAGTTCTCATTGAAGAGTAAATTCGAAAGATGAAGTTTTGGGCATTCTTTTTTGGACTACTACTGAGTTTGCATTCTTGTACTAATACCACGAATCAGGCTGCAAACTCAAAACTTGAAGATTCTTCTGGATTCGTTATGAAAATGAAGATTCAAGCGGGTTTCAAAAAATGAACAACTTGAACAATTGGATTTTTGGTGATTTTTTTGGCAATGGAAAGGTCGATACTATTAGGTGGCTAATGCGCGATAGTGCTGGAATAGAAATCAGCAATTCATCTGACTCTGTTCAGTTCGATAAATTAGTTGAGTTGAGAGGATCACAAAATCCTTCATGTTATCTAATTGGATCAATGACTCCAAACAATGGGATTAAAATAGCCTCAAACAAGCAATTAAATGGACTAACATTTTTCAAAAATGAAGGCGACTTAAATAATGATGGAATTGACGAGTTTTCTTACGTAATTGAATGGCTAGACCAATCAAACCATAACACCTTTCATGTTTCTCAAATCAAAGTTTCTCAAATACAAGAACTGTTTGCCTTTCCAATTTGGGAGTGGCAGCTTTATGATTTACAGGAATCAGAAAGTTTAGTAAACAAAATAGAATCAGGTAAAATAGAATACTATTTTAGAAATGATGATTTTGAAGTTGTCACAGCTCAAATAAAATTACCAAATTAAAAAATTGGCTAATTGTCACATTATCAAATTACCACATTAAATAATTATCACATTAATCAAGAATAGTGGTTACTCAGCTTCTCCACAAACCCCTTCACTTTTTTAAGCAACTCTGGTGGATCTACAATGGTGATATATTCCATGTACATGAGTAAGCTTCTGCCCAGAAAATCTAGACTAGGGGTCACAAATTCCACTTCGTAATCATCATCCAATTCTTTGTCTTTCACAAAACCCATTATGTGTTTGTGGTTGGCCATGTAAGGATAAAGGTTCTTTTTAACCCGAACAACCGCTCTAAAGCGATCCATTCCTTCGCTCATTTTTTGAATGTATTCATCCAGCCCCATGTGCGAGTTGCGCTTATAGCGCTGTTTCATGGGTTCGGCCAATAAAATGCGATCTATTCTAAAATCTCGGTAGTCTTCTCTTTTGCGGCACCAGGCAATCAGATGCCAATGCCCGCTGTAGAAATTCAAACCAATGGGTTCTACTTCACGCTCAGAATATTCGTGGTTGTTATAGGCAGATTGGTATTGGATATACACCACTTGGGTATTAACAATGGCATTTTGCAGCGTTACCAAAAAATGCGACTCATTAGCAGGCATTTGCTCAGGATGAAAAGCACGCATTTGCTCATCTAACAATTCGAGCTGGTCTTTTTGAATCACCTTAAGTACCGCCCTAATTTTATACATGGCACTTTGGTATTGCTTCTTAACCGATGCATCTGAAAAAGGCTCAATAAGCTTCTCTCCTAATATGAGTGCATTCGCTTCTTCTTGCGTGAAATGAACTGGCGGCATTTGGTAGCCTTCCACCAAAAAATAACCCAAACCTGCTTCGCTAGAAATAGGCACCCCAGCTTCTTCTAAAGTTCTAATATCTCGATAAACTGTGCGTAAGCTAATGTTAAATCGTTCTGCCAGTTCTTGGGCTTTAACAATCCTTTTAGATTGTAGTTGAATTAGAATGGAAGTAATGCGTTCTAGGCGATTCATTGTTTCAAAAGAAACGAAGATTAAAATGCCAACTTTGATGAACACCCTTTTTGTAAGCAATTATTAAGAGAATGGGCACCCAAAATGCAAGTATCAATTAGCTAATATTGCTAACGGCATTAAATGGTTATTAAATGAAAAAATTTACGGCAGTAGCGGCACTCGTGTGCTGCACAATTACCCTATTGGCGCAAGTTCCAGAAATGGGTATTAAAACATTGGTTAAATCTATAGACCATGTTGTTTTTGAAGAAGGTACCTACAAACTTCAAAGAGATTTTACAGATAAGCACAATGGCGTTTCTCACGCCTATGGATATCAAACTCATAATGGTTTAGAAATTGAAGGGACACATTTTAATGTGCATGCTCAAAACGGCCAAATTGTTAGTAAAAACCTTGATTTTGTTGGTAAAGGTTTGTTGTTAAAAGCCGGCGAACATCAAATTGAAAAAGATGCGGTATTAAGTGGTTTTATGAGTGAATTTGAAGAACAATTCGGCGCTCTACCCCATTACCCTGCCGTTTGGAAAGAAATATCACAAAATCAATTCGAAATTGTTGACGCCAACATTTCTCCAGACCCTATTAGAATTAAAAAGACATACGCCGCGCATGATGGCGATGTAGTTCCATCATGGAGTTTGAGCTTTAGTTTTAAAGATGGCAGCCACTGGTACTACTCTATTTACAATGCCGAAACTGGCCTTTTAATAGATAGAAACGATTGGACAATTAGCTGCAATGTAGAGCACGACCACTCTGCTCATGCCTTTAACTTGCCACTTAACCCAACCCCTACAGATGGAATTTCATTTAAAAAAGCAGATGGTGCTCAATACAATGTATTTGCACAACCTATAGAAAGTCCAAATCATGGAGATATTGCGTTAATTAAAGACCCTGCAATTGACAAGGCATCACCTTATGGATGGCATGATACTGATGGTGTGGCCGGACCAGAATACACCATAACAGCAGGAAACAACACTTACGCACAAGAAGACAGAGATGGTAACAACTTTACATTAGGCTATAGCCCAGACGGCACAAGTTCGCTTTCGTTTAACTTTCCATATTCAAAATCAGGAGACTGGAACGATAATCAAGATGCCGCCATTACCAATCTTTTTTATTGGACCAACTTAATGCATGATATATGGTGGCATTATGGCTTTAATGAAGAAAGTGGAAATTTTCAGCAAAACAATTATGGCAATGCTAGTAGCGGAGCCGGAGATGCATTAAATGCCCAAGCCCAAGATGGAAGCGGCCTTAACAATGCCAACATGGCAACTCCTCCAGATGGTACATCTCCTAGAATGCAGATGTATATGTGGGGTGGAATTAATGGGCAGAGCTTTATTATTAATGCCCCATCTCAACAAGCTGGTTTGCAACAAGGAACCTTAGCTTCGTTTGGACCTAGATTAGACCAAAATATAATATCAGGCAAGCTGGTTTTGGTAAATGATGGCTCAACAAACGGTGCCGAAGGTTGCGATTCATTGCTAAATGCCGCCGCCTTAAAAGGCAATATTGCTTTAATAGCACGCGGAACTTGTCAATTTGTACAAAAAGTAAGAAATGCACAAGCTGCCGGCGCTGTAGCTGCTATTGTTTACAATAACCAAAATGGGCCATCATTCGCTATGGCGGGCACTGGGCCAGATATTACAATTCCTTCTATTATGATAACCAGAACTCTTGGCACTGCTCTACAAACTGAATTAGAAAACAACCTAAGCTTTAATGTTGAACTTTATGATAGTACCGGTTTTGGTGGTTTCGACTCAGATTTTGACGGTGGAATTATTGCACATGAATTTACTCACGGTATTTCTACCAGATTAACTGGCGGTGCAGATAATAGCAATTGCTTAACTGGCCAAATGCAAATGGGCGAAGGCTGGAGCGATTATTTTACGCTGGTAATGACTCAAACCAAAAACCACACAGCTACAACCCCTCGGGGAATTGGCACCTATGTTTCTGACCAACCAATAACTGGTGGCGGAATTAGACCAGCGCCTTACACTACGCGCGTTACAGGCTCACCTTATGTATTTTCTAATACTGCAAATCTTGCAGCACCCCATGGTGTAGGCGCAGTTTGGTGTGCCATGCTTTGGGATTTACATTGGAAAATGATAGATAAATATGGGTTTGATGAAGACCTAATTAATGGAACAGGCGGAAATAATATTTGTGTGCAATTGGTATTAGATGCCATGAAACTACAGCCTTGTAATCCTTCTTTTTCAGATGCACGAGATGCAATAATTCTAGCTGATAAACTAAACAATGGCGGTGCCAACGAAAAACTAATTTGGGAGGCATTTGCTGGCCGTGGTTTAGGCGAAAACGCTGATGAAGGAGACCCAAATGATAAAAACGATAATACCAACGGCTTCGACCTTCCGCCTAAATATAACGGCTATGTTAGCATTACAAAATCTGCCCCTGAGCAAGTTCTAGAATCAGAAGGTATTACCTATACCATAACTATAGAAAACGCATCTGATGTGGTTTATAAAAATGTAGTTATAGTTGACACCATTCCTAGCCAATTATCTTTTAACAGCGTTTCGGCAGAATGCAAATGGACAGTAAATGGAAACATTGTAACCTTAACCTTAGATGAGTTACAACCCGAAGAAAAACTAACCTGCTCTTTTGATTGCACCATAAATGCAGGAGAATATGCCATTATGTACCTAGAAGATGGTTGCGAAGAAGACAATGAAAAGTGGCTAACTGAAACAACAATTGGCGATGCACCTTGGATTGTTCAAAGCAATCTTTTTGCTGAAGGAAGTGCTTGCTGGTTTGCTCAAAACGCAGGTGCCACCGGCGATCAAAGCCTATTGCTAAATGTTGGCAAAGTTGGAGACAATAGCATTTTAAGCTTCCAGCACTATTTTAACCTTAGAGAAATTGGTGCTAATACTGGCGATGGCGGAGTAATAGAAATTAGCGAAGACGGCCAAACATGGATTGATGCCGAACTTTATTTTATTGAAAATGGATACAATGGAGAAATAAACAATACTTCGTCGCCAATTCAAGGCCATGCTGCTTTTATTGGCAACAGCCAAGAGTTCATTACCTCTACCATTGACCTTTCTAAATGGGCCAATAAGGAGATAATTGTAAAGTTCAGATTTGCAGAAGACCGTGGCCGCGGTGTAGATGGTTGGTATGTTGACGATGTGAAAGTAATGCGCGATGGTAAAGTTACCAACACCATTTATAGCACTCACAATGGTAAAGAAAGCACAAGCAGTGCCACCACCTTAATAATTGATGATAGACTTGATTCTGACGGAAGAAATTTCGGCCAGAGCAATACTGCACAGGTATATCCAAACCCTGCAAAAAACCACGTTAACGTATGGCTAAAAATGGCCGAGAATAATGCCAACATCATTATTTCTGACCTAAGTGGCAAAACCATTTCAACCCACAATGCAGTTAGAGGAAACAACAGCATTTCAATTAATACCTTGCCAGCCGGAACGTATTTGGTAAGGATAGAAACCATAGGCTCTAGCCAGCATTATTATTTTGTTAAAGAATAGCAAGCAATTACTGTTTGCACTGTGTATAAGGGAAGGCTAAAGCCTTCCCTTTTTTATTTTCTAATTCTGAATTTTGATACAATGGAAGCCCAGAAAATAAAAGAGATTTATACAACTGCCATAAAAAACCACCCCTTGCTTGAGCTAAAAGGTAAAAACATGCTCTACACTTCGCTTAATGGGCATATGCATACAACCATTACTAAAGAAGGTGAGATGGGTATAAGATTAGCAAAAGAAGACCGCAAGGCTTATGAAGATAAGTATGGCCCAAGTGCAGTAATTTCTTATGGCGCTACACTTAGAGAATATGTTAAAATAAATGATGAGGTTTTAGCCAACCAGAACGAATTAAACGAACTGCTCACCAAAAGTTTGAACTATATAAAAACCTTAGAACCTAAACCAACCAAAAAACCTAAATAGTAAATTTTGAAAACCTTCCATATTCAAAATTCAACTCG
>JAGQWA010000156.1 GCA_020437725.1 Bacteroidota bacterium
AAGTACATTTTAGGTGTTGCAGATGAGTTGGGTAGAATAATGAATCGTTATGCAGTTATTGTAGATAAAAGCACAGTTCCAGTGGGTACTGCTGATAAAGTGCGTGCTGCCATTGCAGCTAATGCAAATGTTGAGTTTGATGTTGTGTCAAACCCTGAATTTTTGAGAGAAGGGGTTGCAGTTGATGATTTCATGAAGCCAGATAGAGTGGTTATTGGAACTAGCTCTAAAAGAGCTCAAGAAATAATGGAAAAACTTTATAAGCCGTTTGTTCGTCAAGGAAATCCAATCATTTTTATGGACGAGAGATCTGCCGAGCTTACCAAATACGCTGCCAACTCATTTCTTGCTACCAAAATTACCTTCATGAACGAGATTGCAAACCTTTGCGAAATTGTTGGTGCCAATGTAGATCAGGTTAGAAAAGGAGTAGGAACCGACGATAGAATTGGCAAAAGGTTTCTTTTTGCAGGTATTGGTTATGGCGGAAGTTGTTTTCCTAAAGATGTTCAGGCTCTTGCCAAAACCTCAGTTGAGAACAATTACGATTTCAAAATATTGAACTCGGTAATGGAAGTAAATAACCAACAAAAGACATCAATGATGCCTAAAATCAAGGCCCATTATGGTTCGCTTGTTGGGAAGAAGTTTGCCATGTGGGGTCTTGCCTTTAAACCAAATACTGACGATATTAGAGAAGCTCCGGCACTATACATGATTGATGCTTTAGTAAAAGAAGGTGCTCAAGTAACCGTGTTTGATCCTGAAGCAATGGAAAACGTAAAGGGACTTATTGGCGACAAGGTGAGCTATGCAGACAATCAATATGCCGCACTTGTAGGAGCTGATGCCTTAATTATTGTTACCGAATGGTCGGTTTTTAGAACTCCAAATTTTGATAAGATTACCAATGCCTTAAAAGAAAAAGTGGTTTTTGATGGCAGAAATGTTTACGACTTAAACGATATGAAAGAACTTGGGTATAGGTATTATTCTGTTGGTAGAGAGATAATTAATTAGGCGCTAATGAGGAGAATAGTTATTGCCGGAGGCGCCGGCTTTTTAGGTTCGCACTTGTGCGACCTATTTTTAGGTAAAAATTTTAAGGTTGTTTGTATAGACAACCTTATTACTGGTTCAATCCAAAATATTGAACATCTATTTCCAAATGAGCATTTTGAATTCTATCATCACGATGTAACTAAGTTTATACATGTAACAGGAGAAGTTGATTACATTATGAATTTTGCATCGCCAGCAAGCCCAATAGATTATTTAAAAATGCCCATACAAACCTTGAAAGTAGGTTCTTTAGGTACCCATAATCTATTAGGATTGGCCAAGGCAAAAAATGCTAGAATATTACTTGCTTCAACTTCAGAAATATATGGTGACCCCTTAGAACACCCTCAGAGAGAAGAGTATTGGGGCAACGTTAATCCAATTGGTCCGCGTGGTGTTTACGATGAAGCTAAACGATTCTTAGAAGCTATTACAATGGCCTACCACACCTTTCATGGTGTCGAAACCAGAATTGTTAGAATATTCAATACTTATGGGCCAAGAATGAGGCTTGACGACGGTAGGGCGTTGCCAACATTCATGAGTCAGGCACTAAAAGGAGAAGATATAACCGTATTTGGTGATGGAAGCCAAACTCGTTCATTCTGTTATGTTGACGACTTAATTAATGGAATTTATAAGCTTCTAATGAGCGATTATGTTTATCCAGTTAATATTGGTAATCCGGTTGAGATTACCATTAAAGATTTCGCCGAAGAAGTAGTTGAATTAACTGGGTCTAAAAGCAAACTAGCATTTGTTGATCTTCCAAAAGATGATCCTAAAGTTCGGCAACCAGATATTTCTAAAGCAAAACAAATATTAGGTTGGGAACCAAAGGTGTCAAGATCTGAAGGTTTGAAGATTACTTGAGACTACTTCAAGAATTTACCTGAGTTTAATTAAAGTATGCCCAAAATATTAGTTACAGGAGGTAACGGCTACATAGGTTCTCATACTGTTGTTGAATTATTAAACAACGGCTATGAGGTTGTGGTTGTAGATAATCTTTGTAACTCAAAGCCTTATGTAAAAGATCGGATTGCTGACTTGGCCGACAGACCGTTTGGATTCTATCAAATTGATATTTGTAATCTAAACGATTTGAAGGATGTTTTTCACAAGGAATCTGATATTTCAGGAATAATCCATTTTGCCGCGCATCTATTTGTAGAAGAATCAGTAGAAAATCCTATTAAATACTATCAGAACAACATTGTTGGCTTGCTTAATTTGATTGAAGCCACTAAGCTATTACCAAAAGTTGATGTGGTTTTCTCATCATCATGCACGGTTTATGGTAACCCTGATGAAGTGCCTATTTCTGAATCAGAATCTATAAAACCAGCCATGAGCCCTTACGGCAATACCAAAAAAATGGCCGAAGAGATTTTGAGAGACCATTCAATGGCCAATGCCAATTTTAGAACTACAGCTTTAAGGTATTTTAATCCAATTGGGGCTCATCATTCAGGAAAATTGGGCGAAGACCCACTTGGTCATCACACCCATTTAGTGCCAATAATTGCTGAAGTAGCCTCAGGCAAACGCGAGAAGTTGATGGTTTTTGGTAATGACTATCCAACTAGAGACGGAACTTGTGTTAGAGACTATATTCACGTTTGCGACCTTGCAAATGCTCATGTAAAAGCGCTAGAATACATGTTAGGAAATGACCAAATTAGTGGCTTCGATGCCATAAATATTGGCAGTGGAAATGGGCAAACGGTTTTAGAAGTAGTACAGGCGTTTGAAAGAGCTACTGGCCAGCGTATTAACTACGAATTAGCGCCAAGAAGGCCCGGCGATGTAGATAGAATTTATGCCAATATTACCAAAGCAACGAGATTATTGGGATGGAAACCTGAATTAGATATCGACGATATGATGGTTTCTACCTATAATTGGGAGAAGAATAAATAGTCTTTTGAAGAATATACTTATCACAGGTGGTGCTGGATTTATTGGCTCTCATTTAGTAAGATGGTTTTTAAAAAATCATGATTACACCATAATAAATCTCGATAAACTTACCTATGCAGGGAACCTTGCCAACTTAACTGACGTTCAAAATCACAAGAATTATCGGTTTGAAAAGGCAGATATCTGCGATTTCTCTGCAATTAAATCCATCCTACAAAAACATCAAATTACAGATGTAATTCACCTCGCGGCTGAAAGTCATGTTGACAGATCGATTTCTAACCCACTTCAGTTTGTAAATACGAATGTAATTGGTACGGTAAACCTGCTAAATGCTTGCAAGGAATTTTGGGCTGGCAATTTTGAAGGTAAATGCTTTTATCATGTTTCAACCGACGAAGTTTATGGCTCATTAGGAGATGAAGGCTTGTTTATGGAAACAACGGCCTACGACCCGCGTTCTCCTTATTCGGCGTCAAAAGCCAGTTCAGACCATTTTGTGAATGCCTATCACCACACGTATGGTTTGCCAATAAAAATGTCGAATTGTTCAAACAATTACGGCTCATTTCAATTTCCGGAGAAGTTGATTCCGTTGATGATTAACAACATCAAGCACAACAAGCCTTTGCCCGTTTATGGCAAAGGATTAAACATTAGAGATTGGCTTTGGGTAGTTGACCATTGCTCAGCAATTGATACCATTTTTCACAAAGGCAAAATGGGAAATACTTACAATGTTGGTGGCTTAAATGAATGGAAAAACATTGATTTGGTGAACCTGCTTTGCGATATCATGGATAGAAAACTTGGCAGAGAAAATGGCGAGTCGAGAAAGCTGATAACCTATGTTAAGGATCGAGCTGGGCACGATATGCGTTATGCCATTGATGCCACAAAATTATCAGCAGAATTAGGTTGGAATCCATCAATAACATTCGAGGAAGGACTTGAACAAACCGTTGATTGGTATTTGGCCAATGAAGTTTGGCTGGAGAATGTAACCAGTGGCGATTACATGAACTATTATGAAAATCAATACCAAAAGCGATGAAAGGAATTGTACTGGCTGGAGGAAGCGGAACAAGGTTGTACCCCATAACCAAAGCGCTTAGTAAGCAATTAATGCCCATCTACGATAAGCCGATGATATACTATCCGCTTTCAACACTAATGATGGCCAATATTAGGGAGATACTTATCATATCAACTCCACATGATTTACCGCATTTTGAAAGACTTTTGGGTACAGGTGAGCAATGGGGAATGTCATTCTCTTACGCAGCACAGCCAAACCCCGAAGGACTTGCACAAGCATTTATAATTGGCGCAGATTTTATTGGAAATGACGGGGCAGCGCTCGTTTTAGGAGATAATATCTTTTACGGAAACCGTTTTTCAGAAGCGGTTGAAACCAGCAAAGACCCTGATGGTGGAATTATTTTCGCCTATCCTGTTAGTGATCCTGAACGTTATGGAGTAGTGGAGTTTGATGAGCATTTCAATGCTTTGAGTATTGAAGAAAAGCCTCAAAAGCCAAAGTCTCGATATGCCGTTCCAGGGTTATATTTCTACGACAATCAAGTGGTAGATATTGCAAAAAACCTTAAGCCATCACCACGTGGAGAATTGGAAATTACTGACGTAAACAAAATTTACTTAGAAAAGAAAGAACTTAAAGTGCAAGTGCTGGAGCGTGGCACGGCTTGGCTAGATACGGGTACTTTTAAATCAATGATGCAGGCCAGCCAATATGTAGAAGTTATAGAAGAAAGACAAGGCTTAAAAATTGGTTGCCCAGAAGAGATAGCTTACAGAAATGGTTTCATCTCAACCCAACAGCTCGAAAAAATTGCAACTCCCTTAGTAAAAAGTGGCTACGGCCATTACCTGCTTAATATTTTGAAGGAAGGATAATTATGAAGATTCTAATAGTTAACGGTCCAAACCTGAATTTGGTAGGAGAGAGAGAGCCACATTTATATGGCACTACCACTTTCGATGAACTATTAGAATCATTAAATATTGATTTTCCGGAACATTCAATAGATTATTTCCAATCGAATCATTGTGGGCATTTAATAGATAAGCTGCAAACTGCCAAAATAGAATATGGAGGCATTGTACTCAATGCAGGCGGTTATACCCATACTTCCGTAGCATTGGGCGATGCAGTGGCAGCACTTCGAATTCCTCTTGTTGAAGTGCATTTAACCAACATTTTTGCAAGAGAGCCTTACAGACATAACTCTTATATTTCTAAAAGTGCCAAAACCGTGGTTTGTGGTGCAGGCATGTTAGGCTATAAATGGGCGGTTGAATATTTGGTAGCCAATTTTTCTATCTAATAACGGTTACGTTTCCTGCCATTGTAATTTGTTTTTTGAATACATCTCGCCCGTTCAACACCCATACATAAACGCCAACAGGTACTGGTTCTCCTCTAAAAGTGGCGTCCCATTTAAAATCAACTTCGGTGGTTTCAAATACCCGTTCGCCCCATCGGTTAAAAACCTGAAGATGAACTGAATCCATATGATAACCCGGTGCTTCAAAAAAATCGTTTATACCATCATTATTAGGGGTGAAACTATTCGGAACATAAATGGCCGTAGGCGCTTCAATGGTAATTAGTCTTGTGATGCTATCCTTACATCCACGAGCAGAAGATGCTATAAGAGTAACTTCATATTCACCAATAGTATCGAAGATAGATTGCCAATTTTTTGTGCTGTCTTTTATTTCGCCAAAGGCTTTCCAGGTATAGAATTTTGAGTTTTTAGAATGATTAGTAAACCATACTGTGTCTTCTTTTTCCCAAGCCGGTTCTGGCCATCTTACTGATTTTGCAGTAAAATCGGCATTTGGTATAGGATAAACATTCACAGTAGCGTAAGCTTCATCTTCACAGCCCTCTTTGCTTATACTCTTCACTTTTACGTCATACTTTCCAATTTCTTCGAACTTGTAGGTAATTCGGTTGCCAATTAGTGGGTCGGCTTGGCCATTTACGAACCAATAATTATTGGCACTGTCGTTGGTAAATACGCGCATGGTTAATGTATCTGGTCCGCACAAATAACCTAAAGGCGGAATAATACTTTTTATTTTGAATGAATTAATGGCCTTTTCTAAACTGGTATCACATCCAGTTAGGGTGTCTTTCATAAAGAGAAACAGTACTTTATTCAATTCGTTATTCCACAAAACTTGAGTGGAATTCTTGGTACTGTCGCTGTTTAATTGTCCACCTTCAGTTCGCCACAAATAACGAACCTGTTTATCAGCCACAGCGGTGTATGTAATCAGGTTATCATCATTACAATAAATGGTGTCGCCATTAATTATTGGGTTAGGTGCATTTTTAATAGTTACCCCAATTTTATTGGAATCTTTACAGTTGGTGTATTTGTTCGTTGCGGTAAAGGCAATGTATCCTGTGTCAGCATTCCATTTGGTAGAAACATAATTTGAATCTGACTTTAATATTTCGCCGCCGTATGCTTTCCAATCATAAATGAGATCACTTGACCAACTAGTTTTATATTCTACGTTTGAATAGCGGCAAACCAAGTCTCTACCACTTAATGTAGCAATAGGTGCTTTATTAATTTGAACTGGAATAACGAATTGAGAATCGCAAGTAAGAGTGGAAATAACATCAACGCTTATCCAACCGGCATCATTTTCATCAAACCAAGTAACACTAAAAGAATCGTTTTTATACTGCTTTAATCTTCCACCAATAACCGAAACATCATAAGTGTATGGCAAAGAAGAGTTTAACTCATATTGATGCGTAGTTCCTGAGCAAACATTTTTATTTCCTTCTAAATCTATTGGCTGGAAATTTATGGGGTAAATACTTCCTGTGTCAACTCGAGAACAGCCCTTATTATTTACAACTTCAAGCTTTATAAAAGCTTTGGCTCTGTCTGAGATAATACAAGCAAGTGTGTCTGAATTACCGGCGGAAATGCGATTAACACCTATGGTAGACCAATTGTTACTGTATGACGGCCTGTGGTAAGAATTGGTAAATAGCAATGTTTCTTGTCTTAAAAAACAAGTAGAATCCTTGCCAGCAATTTCAACCCGTGGTCGTTCAATTAGGGCAACACGCTTTGTAAACTCATTTTCGCATCCATAAACATCCGTTATTTTTAAATAAATGCGGTGTTCTGTTCCTTTGTCAGGCCAATTTACATTTATGGAATCATGGTTGTTTGTGGTAATCGTTCCATCATAAATCCGCCAGTTCTTGTTGAAAGAAGTTGGTGAGTTATTTGAATAAACAACGTTGTTGGTTTCTTCGCAAAGGCTGTCAGGACCTAATATACTTGCGTCTGGAAGTTCTATAAGCTC
>JAGQWA010000157.1 GCA_020437725.1 Bacteroidota bacterium
TTCGCGATTTCAAAAAGGATTTCAAGTTTTAGTTGTTTCTTGTTTTTGACGTATCTATTCACAAAATAGCGTCTTTTAATCGACTTTTCTGTAACCAAAATAAGTGCCCAATTCAAATTGAAAAGCACACCGAAACTACGTGTAGGTTAAACCGAACTATCTTCACTATATGAGTACTTTGCCAATTGATATTTGCAGAAGCACTATTTGCACATTTGTTAAACTGAATGAAGGTTTATAAAGACTTTAAAACAGCCAAATGGAGTGGTGGAACAACCACCGAATTGTTTATTTATCCGCCAACGGCAAACTTTAAAAAGGGTGACTATTCTTTGCGACTAAGCCTAGCAACTATAGATAAAAGTGAAACTGTTTTTACACCAAAACCAGATGTTGAAAGACATTTAATGGTTTTAAATGGGCCTATTTCGCTAAGCCATAATAATAAAGACTATGAGCTATTTGCGCCATTCAGGGTATCAAAATTTAAGGGAGATGATTTAACCAAAAGCAAAGGTATTGGGCGCGTACTCAACTTAATGTTTAAACAGACATGCCAAGGGCAACTTGAAATGGTTTCGCTGGCAGAAAACCAAAACTTGTTGATTAACCAAGAAAATAATAAAACCCTTCTTTTCTCAATTAATGGAAACTTGCTCGTAAAGCATGCTAACCATCAAACAGAATTAAATGCCAATCAACTGGCAGAGCTAACCAATCTGAGTACCGAGATTAAGGCTTCATCTAATTGCTCTTTTATTATTGTGAGATCTAATGTATAATACAAAAAACGGCGTTATTCGTCAGGCGCATTCTCTATAAAGAAATACAGAGACACTTTGTCCTTTTCTAATAATTCTGGCCTTAGGCTTAGTTTAATGGTTACATGCTTGTATTCTTCTGCCGGGCCTACCAAAACAAAATAAGCCTGACCCAATACGTCGGTTCTGCTTTTAATCATGTCTTTTCTCACCACCATGCTTGCTTTGGTAGTGGTTCTAAAATCACACGCGGCTAAAAGCTCCTTCCATTGGTCCATTGCTTTATAGGCAGAATCAACCGTTACTTTGCTTGCCAATTCGGCTCTGTATTGGTAGAAGGTTTTGTAGGTTTCGCCATGTACCATATCAAAAACATGACATTTAGAACTATTGGGTACCAACGCATTGGTATTGTAAGCAGTGGTAGTCATAAAAGTAAGTTCCTTGTCTTCTGCCCCTTTTATGTTCTTAAAGTTGTTTGGCACGTCTGTTAAGATTGCCGTAATGGCCTTTTGTAGTTTGAATTTGGTTCTATAATCTTCAAACTCTTCTGTTTGTTTTTGCTCAGAATAATAATTCAGTAATATTTCAAACTCATCAATAGGTTTGTAACCATATTCTGTGTGAATGGAATGATAGTTAGGCTCTAGAAATAAATGTGCTGGTGTGGCTCTCAATTTGTTCTTCTGCCAAAATGAGTACATGTTCACCTTTTTTCCATCTAGAAACAAGTCTTCTCCCCCGTTTGCCTTTTGGGCAACCGAATAAACACTGGTATCACGTGGGTTGAGTTTAACGGCATAATAATGCTCATTAACAAGCTTAATTACATCTTGATTCACAAGCGTTTCACTTTCAAATTTTTGGGTGAAATAATCTCCACCGCTTGTTACATATAAGTAAATGGGCTTTATGTTATTTGTTTCGTTGGCTAGTTCTAATACTGTGTGCCATTTAATTTGGTTGGCGCCAACTTTATGAATTGAAGCAATTATTAGAACAACTAATACTAAACCTCTCATACCCCTTTGTTTTATTTCCGCATAAAACTATAACAAAATCATTCCTTCACCAACCGCACAACTCGCATTCTCTCAGCGTCAGTAATTCTTAGGAGATAAACACCACTTTCTAAATGGCCTATATTTATTATTTCCTGCTGATTGTTAATTTGAATGGTATTCAAAAGTTGGCCTTAACGGTATGTAGGTTGTATAGTGTTTTGTCTATTTTATAGTTAAAAACATTGACACATTTTCTGATCCGAAAACGGGTTGAAACTTTATTGAAATTTTAAGGTCAGCAAACACTGGTTTGGTGTCTAGATATATGAAGTGCATTTCTCTAAACGGATCATTGTCGTCGTCATAAAGGTCTGTTACGGTATAGCTGGCGGAACTTACAATGCTCTGTATTTGGCAACTTTCTATTCGTTCTCTCCACAGTAAAAGCAAAGCATTGGCAGAATCAATTGTAATGTTATTGGCCAGCCTACAACTCATTTTATGCTCAGTTTTTCCATCATCCATATAGGTTTTGGTTACTTTATTTAAATCAGTTTGGGGTAATTGAATGGTGCTCTCATAATTAACCACCAGCTTGGTTAAGGTGCTTTCTTGCTCCTTTCCTTTAAACGGTTCAAAATGATTTGAATACTCATTTAAAATACGCGCAAGTTTGCTTGCCAAGTCTTTTCTGAGTGTGAATTCGGCAAAGCTCATTTTATCACTATTGCCGTTATAGTATTCAAGCGCTAACAAGAATTCTTCAGGCGATTTATTACCTCTATCGAGTCCGCTGTTTCTAGAATTTGCTGTTTGAAAAAAATGAGTTGGCAGGGCAGAAAGTCCATTGCTCATCTCATAGGCCAATGCGTTAATGGTTCTGCCATAAAGCTGTTTGTGGTCTTTATATGCATAACCATCTGAGCTGTAGGTGGTGGTGTCTTCAGCCAAAAATTTTACCGCATAATAATGCGTGTTCAGGTATTCTACTACTTGCTGATTACCCAACGTGTTTTGTTCGAAAATTTTGCCAAACGCATCTTTTTCGCTCCATATAAATGCATAAACCGGTTTTGATTTATCAGTATTATCAATCCACTCTTGGGGAGTATGCCAATTAACTTGGCAATGGCCATTTTCAACCAAAAAAAATGAAAAAAGTACTGTAATTATTAGCCCTAAACCTTTCATGACCAACCTATTTAAGCCGCTGAAAGGTAAGGAATTGGAAACTATGTGGTGTATTTAGCCTTCTTTCCCTCCAAATAAACCCTTTCTGCTTGGTTGGTAACCAACGCTAGTGCCTTATCAATGGCCAATAAAGCTTTTTGTTTATCCCCTTTTTTATGATGGTACTCTGCCCACAATCCGTGGTACAAGTATTCGCGCTGCTCTAGCTCACTAACCGAAACTGATTCCAAGATTACTTTGGCCGTTTCAAATTCCTTCAACTCAACATAAATAACGGCTCTATTTAAGGCAATTAGCGGCGATGGTTGAACGACATTTAATTGCTCATACCAATGCAAAATGTTTGGCCAGTTGGTTTGTTGCCAGGTTTTGGCAGAAGCATGCTCAGCCGAAATGGCGGCTTCGTAATGATAAGCAGTGAGCGTATTGGTTTCAACCGCCAAACTCATATGGAAATGACCAACTTGAATAAGCTGATTATCCCACAACGAACGGTCTTGGTGCTTGAGGCTAACAACCTGCTGATTATGGTCTATTTTACTGTTAAGACGAGCCAAATTAAAGCACATCAATGCAAAAAGCGCGTGGGTTGACGGGGTTCTAGTATGTTCATTCTGCAACAACATTTTGCATAATCTCATGGCTTCAGCACATAAATCTTCTCGCACCAAAAAGGCCTGTTGAGTAGAGTGAAAGCCTTCGTTAAAAATAAGATAGAGCACTTCGAGCACTCTGTTGTGGCGCGGTACCAAATCGGTTCCGGCCGGAAATTCAAATTGCAATTGCGATTCAATAATGTTTTTGCGGGCGCGAACCAACCGCTTTTTAACCGTTTCTTCTTTGAGCAATAGTGATGCTGCGATTTCTTTTTGGCTAAAGCCCGAAATGGTTTTTAGGGCAAAGGCAATTTGGTCTTGCGGCTTTAGTTCTGGGTGGCAAGCCGCAAAAATCATCCGCAATTGACTATCGGCAATTTCGCTCTCAAGAAACAACTCATTTAATGCAATGGCACTTGGTCCATTATCTAATTTGGGAATGCGGGCTTGCTCGGCGCTTAGTTTTCTAAATAAATCGAGCGCGCGGTTTTTGGCAGCAGCTGTTAGCCAAGCTTCTGGGTTTTCTGGCAAGCCATTTTGCCAGGTTCGCAAGGCCGTAACAAAAGTGTCTTGCACAGCATCTTCAATGGTTTCAAGGTGTTTTAGCCCAAAAATACGGGTGAGAATGGAGACCATCTTTCCGTACTGATGCCGAAAAAGATGGTCAACCATTTTCTGCTGTTGCATGGGTTAATAATGCATTATTTCTCTAATCTCAATGGTGCCATCAAGGTCATAATCAGGGTAGTCTTGCGCTATTTCAACTGCGTGGTCAAAATCGCGTGCTTTCACCAAATAGAATCCACCAATTAGCTCTTTTACTTCGGTAGATGCCCTGTCGGTAACCACTCTATCTGGTCCGCTTACACGCTTAATGGTGTCTGTCAAAGCATTTCCGCCTTGATAAACACCTTGTGCTTTCATTTTCTCAGTCCAAGCAAACCACTTGCCCATTCGCTCTTGAATTTGTTCTGGCGATAGATTAAGATCGGCGTAGCTATCGCCAATTATTACGAGCATAAAGTCTTTCATTCTGTTTAATTTTTTGTTGTTTGAATACTTTGTTTCAATTCGGTTTCAAGATAATAATGATTGGAATAGAGCCATGACGTAGAGACTGTCTAAAAAGTAACTTTTGCCGTCATGCTGAACGTGTTTCAGCATCTAGAAATTCGACTCAGAGCCAGATGAACAAGACCCTGAAATAAATTCAGGGTGACGATTCTTACTTTTTAGAAGTCTCGAACAGTGGCTAATGCACTAATAGCTCAAACACTAATCACTATTCCCTATTCACTAATCACTTAGATATTACATCTCCATACACTCATGCAGCTCAATAGTAGCCCCAGGCGTTTGCAAATGCGGATGATCTACACAAAGCGCTTGTAGAGCTTCTTGGCTTTCAGCCTGAAGAATGGAATAGCCACCCATTTCATTGCTCCCGGTTGACCAAGAATTGCCATCTGCTGATTTTGAAGCAGGCATGGTTGGCGCACCAAAGTCAACCACGGTATCGCCTACCTTGTTTTTCCAAGCCATCCAAGCGGCCATAATGGCGTTGCGTTGCTCATCGGTAATGTTCATCATGTCGGCATTGTCTTGCGCTGGTGAGTAATAAAGGGCTAAAAACTTTTTCATGTTGTAAGGTTTTAAATGATTTACACCAAAGTGACGAAGCCAAACATTGGCACGGGGACAAACACTTGAAAAAAATTTGAAAATGGTTAGAAAAAGTTTGTGCTATACCCCAAAAACCGTCTTGACCTTTGATTAAGTTGATTGAATAATTATACTATGATTTTTACCTGAACTTTGCTCAAGCGCAAAATTTTGGTGGACCTACCGAATAGGCTTTAGTGATAATTCAACGAAATCAAAACAATCAGATACAATCATAGTTTAGACAATAATTGAAACGTTATTATTGCAGTATAATTAACTCACAATACAAATACTCAGAATTAACGGGGAAGATTATTGGTTTTGCTATGGAAGTGCACAAAATTTTGGGTAATGGCTTTCAAGAAGTTATTTATCAAAGAGCATTAGCTAAAGAGATGGAATTGCAAGGCCTTGATTATTCTCGTGAACATGAAATGCCCATTTTTTACAAAGAAGATCATATTGGAACCAGAAGGGTAGATTTTTTGGTTAAAGATGTTATTTGTGTTGAAATTAAAGCCTTAATCAAAACTGAAGACGTGCATTTAGCACAAGCAATCAATTATTTAGAAGCGTATCATTTAGAAATTGGATTATTGATAAACTTCGGAGCTAGAAGTTTAGAATTTATACGCCTTATCAATTCAAAATACAATCGGGGAAACCGGAATAATCTGGTATAGTTCCGGTATGATCAACACCCTAATAAAACACCGAAACCACCCCTGTTAACACATGGTGGACATTGTGCAGTTTAGTTTAAAAAGACAAAAATGGTCTTTAGGTAATTAGTTGGCGGCAGCGTATAGCCTTCTTTATTGCTTAAAGAATTTTGCCCTTTCTATTATTTGGTGGCAAGAGCGTAAACCGCGCTCTATATGGTCAAGCGCGACACAAGCTTTGAACATTAAGCTAAAGCCCTTCTCCTTAGGGGAAGGGTTTGGCCAGCGCGAAAGACCTGTTCTGGCGGGGATAGGGCAAAAACTAAAAAGGATTATTCCATGATCCTTCAGTGTTCTGAATTCCGAATAAAGCTTCAACACCCTTTGGGTGTTGCTTTTGTTCATTCAATCACTCGCTCAAGCGGAGCTTGGCTCGCTTATGAATAAACAAAAGCCGCGACAATTGTCGCGGCTTTATTCTTAGTGATCCCGGAAGGATTCGAACCCTCAACCGTCAGAGCCGAAATCTGATATTCTATCCAGTTGAACTACGGGACCAACTAGATTACAAAAGTAGATGCTTTTTAAATTGTGGCTGGCGCATTTGCTTTTTTATGTAGCAACGGGCTCAGCTTTTTCTAAGAAATAGGTGGTGTGGGTACCTGCTCCTTTTAAAGCTACTTCTCCCCTAGTTTCTAACTTAAATTCTGCTCCCAAAGCCTGTGCAAAGTTTTCTGAGCATTGCACCCTCATGGGCACTCCGTGGCTTTCTAAACGGCTGGCCAAATTCACGGTGTCGCCCCATAAATCATAAGCAAACTTCCGTTTGCCAATAACACCAGCCACCACCGGGCCGCAATGCACACCAATTCTTACAGCGCATTTATGCTCGCCCAATTCGGGTTCAAAGCGTTTTAATACATCAAGAATTTCAAGTGCAAAATGGGCCATTTTACTTGCGTGATCTTTGTCAGCAATGGGCAATCCACTAACGCACATGTAGGCATCGCCAATGGTTTTAATTTTTTCAATTCCGTACTTATCGGCAGTTTTATCAAACTCAGAGAAAATCTTGTTTAGCAGGTTCACTAATTCACTTGGTCTCATGGCTTTTGAGAGTTGCGTAAAACCGACCAAATCAGCAAAAAACACGCTCACTTCATCAAAATGATCGGCAATCATTTCGTTTCCTTCTTTTAACCTATCAGCAATTGAATTGGGAAGAATATTGAGCAATAGGTCATCTGATTTCTGTCTTTCGTGCCGAATTATTTCACGGTCTTGCTCTACAATTCTATTCTTTTCTTCTAACTGAAGGGTGCGTTCTTTTACTTTGGCTTCAAGCTCTACGTTTTGTTTTTCCAGAAGCTCTTTCATTTCGCGCTCCTGTTCTTTTTGCAATCGTTCTTTCTCAATTTTCTTCAAGGCCAGTTCCTTGCGCAGGGTATTCATTCGGTTG
>JAGQWA010000158.1 GCA_020437725.1 Bacteroidota bacterium
AAATATTGGAGAAGCCTTTACTTCTATTTTCTCATCGGTATTTACTGGTTCTGCGGCTGTTGGTGGGTTTTTAGGAGCCAGTATAAATTTCGCCTTTTCCAAGGGCGTAGGTCGTGGGTTGTTCAGCAATGAAGCAGGGCAGGGTTCAGCGCCAATTGCACATGCTTCGGCTAAAGGTCATGAGCCCGTTTCTGAAGGTATGGTGGCCATCTTAGAGCCGTTTATCGACACCATCATTATCTGCACGCTAACTGGTTTGGTTTTGTTGACATCGGGCGTTTGGAAAGAAAAACACGAAAACCGTTTTCAGTTTACTGACATTGCCATTTTAGACGGAGTTTACGTCGAAGCAAATGAAAACGACAAGCAGAAAGTAGGTGCATATTTAGTAGGAAATGATGACATAGCACCTTTCAATGGTGAAATACAGGTTGAAGATGGTTTAATAACTCAAGGTAATTTCACCATTCTTCATGCCCGCTCTTTTGCAGAAGAAATAACAATTAGTAACTATCATGAAGATACTGATGAACTGGAGCCATATACTGGGGTTTTGGTAATAAATAATGGCAAACCAACTAACGAAGACCTTAAATGGCGTGGAAAATCATTGGTTCATAGCGCACCGCTAACTTCAATTGCGTTTACCAAAAGTTTCTTTGGCGATTTTGGCAAATACATTGTTACCATTGGCTTATTACTTTTTGCTTTTTCTACGGCTATTTCATGGTCATATTATGGCGACCGTGCCATAACTTTTTTGGTGGGAAGCAGGGGAATATTGCCTTACCGCATTGTCTATATTCTGGGCTTTTTTATTGCTTCATTTACCGATACAACCATTATTTGGACGTTTGCAGGCCTGGCCATTGCACTCATGACCATTCCTAACTTAATTGGAATTATTTGGTTGCGAAAAGACATGAAAAACACCCTTAAATCATACTGGGAAGAATTTATCGCCAAGTAGTTTCTTGATGTGTTAGATTAAGAACGTAGGCATTGTATAATTAAATGATTATCACCATTTTTACGAACTCATGAAACGACTATCTCTTGTATTGCCCATTTTGCTGTTGGTGATTGTAACCAATGCGCAAGGCATTATTCAAACTAAAATTGATGTTAACCAAGTAGGTGCTAATCTGGTAGAAGTAATTCTTAGAATTGATAGAACTTGTAGCTCTTGTGCCAATAAAAATTGTGTTAGCGATTCAATAAAGCTTAAATCTGATAATAAAACCACCTACCATAAATGGGCTATGGATACGCAATATGTGGTGTCTGAAAAATGTTTGCATAACTGCACTAGCAGCGGCACTTGCAGCAGTTCTGATTGTTCTGAACTAACCACTGTTTATAGAGAAAAACACAGTGCTTTAATTAGTACGGTTGGGCATAGTTGCAAGCTTGAATTTTCTACTTATGCCGGAAATAGGTTTACTGGTTATGAAAACCTTCAATTTGCTGGCCTGGTTTGGGTATTTACTGAATTTGACCAGTGCCAAATGGCAGCAAACAGCACACCAACTGTATCAGACAATGGCAAGTACATTATTCCCTTAAATGCAGAATACCAAAAGCAATGGTGGGTAGCAGATAAAGATTCAGCCAACAAACAAGTAGACTCTGTTTATTTTCAATTAACTGACCCCATGCGCTTACCATTTGTAAAGGTTATTTGGAACGCTTCATACAGTAATAGTAAACCCGTTTATTATGATGGATTTCCAAATGTTTATCAAGAAAAAGAGTTTCCTAAGGGTCTTCATTTTGATAGAATTAATGGCACAATGCTTTTTAAACCTGTTCAGGCTGGTCAGTACGCAATGGCATTCATGGTTTGGGAATACCGCAACAAGCAAGTTATCAGCAAATCAATAGTTGAGCAATGCATTTCAGTGGCTGATATTCCCAAGCACAACTATGTAGTAAGTATGCAGAAATCGGTTGGCATTCAGATAGATGAGCGCGACACACTTGAAATTCCGTTTTCCATTTCGGGTTCAAAAGCCTTGAGAGATAATTTGTTTACCCTAACTGGGGCTACCAATCATTTTTTGATTGACACTATTTACAGAGATACCAGCAGTTTTTCAGGTACCTTAAAAGTTTTTGCCAATGGCTTAACAGATGGAAAACTAATTGAAGGCAAGTTTTTGATGCTAGACTCTGCTTGCACAGCCAATATTTGGTGGCAGCGAAAAATAAATGTTTTGGTTAGAAAAGCCGCAAAGGCCACCATTTCACCTGAAGCATTTGGTTGCGATAGCACTATGCTAACAGTTGAAAGTGGAAATGCAATTGATAGAATGGAATTTTGGCTAACTGTTGATGGAAAAATCTACAAAACCAAACAGAGAAAAGTATTGGTTCTAGGTAAAGGAAATTTAACCGTTGAAGCCGAAGCCGATGGTGATCAGCAACTTATTAAACCATTTACTCAAAAAATAGATTTTGATGCACTTGACCGTATAGATACCCTCGATTTCAATTTTAGGAAAGTTTGCTATACCTACTTCGCCAACGTATGGTCTAAAAACCCAATAGCCAGTTTTAATTCTTTGACATTTACCTACAATTCCATTCCAGGAGCAGGATATGGCGATAGTATAAAGTTTACTTACGCCCAAAGGAATCCTTTAACGCTTCGAGTTTATGCAAAGTCAAGATCTCATTGTTTTGATACGCTTGTAAAAAGCTTGCCTATTGATTCTTCCATTTTGGATAAGATGGAATTTGAGAACTTACTAGATCTCTGCGAAGGCGACACCTTCGTTGTTGGTCCAATTCTACCAGATACATCTGAGCAAGTAACGGTTAACTGGAAAAACTTACCAGATTCAGCACTTAGGGTTCAACAATTGGCAACTATTGACACTACTTATACATTCTTTATTAAAGATGATTTAGGATGTAGATCAGGCGGTATAATTGAGGTGGTGGTTGGTGCCCGTGGAGAAATAAGAATTGGCGATTTTGCTAACAAGTTTTGTCTCAACAACGATACAGTTCAACTTAAGGTAATTCCCGAAGGGGGCTTCTGGACAGGTACAGGTGTAACAGATAGCCAAACAGGCGCTTATTTTTCTCCTGCATTGGCAGGAATTGGCACATGGCAGTTAACCTATTCAGTAAAAGATTCTGGAAAAACTTGCTACTCAAAAGATAGTTTTAACATAGAAGTATTTGATACACCTTTTGTGAATTTTGGCTATTTGGAAAACGAAGGCCCAGCTCCGCACAGGGTTTATTTTTATGATTCATCAGCCGCAAGCGTGGTTAGTTGGAAATGGAAATTTGGTGTAGAAAACAAGGCTTCAATCCTAAAACAGCCCATTTTTGAATATGCTGACACGGGAAGATATAATGTTACCTTAACCGTTTCAGATGGTAATGGCTGTAGCAGTTCCATAACCAAGAATAAGCTTATTAGGGTGTATGGTGTTGGAACCAATGAGCCTTTCTCAAATCTTTCAATTTATCCTTCGCCAGTTAGCGATTATTTGCAAATAGGGTTAAATAGAGTTGAAATGAATTCAAATTATAGCATAAAATCGGCTAATGGAAACACAATACTCACAGGCCAGTGGAATGGTGAGCCAATAGATGTTTCTTCTATTGCTGATGGAATGTATTTCATTCAATTGCAAACTGATACTAATGCCTATCTAGGCAAGTTTGTGAAGCGATAATAATAATTTTGGCCAATGCTTCTTAATTGCTTGTTGGTTGGTGCCGGTGGTTTTATCGGTGCCATTTTTAGGTACTTGGCAAGTGCAGGTTTTAAGTCAATTTCAAGTTGGCCGCTTGGCACGTTGGCGGTTAATTTATTAGGCTCTTTTGTTTTAGGTTGGTTGGTTTATGGATTAGCTGAAGGAAAAGGCTTATCAGAATCGCAACGACTTTTATTTGCTGTTGGGTTTTGCGGTGCGCTAACTACCATGAGCACATTTGCTTTAGAGTCGCATCAACTGTTTACAGCAAAAGGCTTTGCAGCAATTTCAATAAATGTGGTGTTCAATGTTTTGGGCTCATTGGCAATGATATGGTTTGCCAAAAGGCTGTTTGCTTAATTTTCGTATATAGATTCTCCGTATTTCGCAACATCTAAAAAGCTAACATCTGGATTGCAAGCACCTTCAATAATCTGTTTATTTACAAAAGTGAGCACCGAACCAATTTTAAATGCTCCCTTATTTAATTCATTATTACTTACGGTTTCTAGAATAGTATAGGTAGAATCTTGCCTTTTAACCTTACAAGAAATGTAAGACGTTGATTCGCTTGCAGGAACAATGTCGGTTATCACAGCCGGAAAAGTGGTGGTACTGTAGCTACAAGGTCCACCATCTTTATGTTCAGTTTTTTCGAACAAATAAAATGCTCCTACAATGGCTGCAGAAATAATAAACCCCAAAATCATCATTCTCTGCTTGTTCATAATGCACTAGCTTTTTATTACTCTATAACCACCTTATCACTCACAATTTTTCCATTGCTTTCAACCTGAATAAAGTAAATGCCTTTTGGTTGTTGTAGTTCAACTTGCATTTTATGGCTGGTTACTTTTTGGTTATAAACTATTTGGCCGCTTGCAGCAATTACTTTTAGGTTTCCATAACCAACACCTTTTTGCAAGTTAACTGTAAACTGTCCGTTTGCTGGGTTTGGAGAAATGCTAATTGAAGGCATTTTAACCACCGGAATTCCATCAGTTGGGCCTTGCTCTACAACTACCGTAAAGTCTTCTACTTCGCCGGCATCTTGCCCGCAGGGGTTAGGTTGAGCGTTAAAATATTGGCTTCTAACGCGCATTCTGAGCGTGTCGCCAATGGTTAAACCACTTGGTACATAAAACCGCCCTTTAGAATAATGATTGCTGTTTAAGTCGCTCATTTCTACCAATTCTTCCACTTCAAATTCAAGGTCTTTGTCAAAATCTATCCAAGCCGCCACATGGTCGTTTTGGAAAGCATAATTCATGGTTACTTCAAGCTCGTAGTGGGTATTGGTTTTTAAAGGAATGAAACTATTGTTTTGATATGAGTAATACTCTTGTTGGCTTTCATGTTTAAAGCCATTTAGCTCAACTTTAACAATATAATCTTGTGTAGTGGCAGTGGTTCCTGTGGCCAAACAATATTCGCCAACACGAGCTTGATAGGTGAGCATGTGGCTTATGGTGGTATCACCTTTATTCACCGCTAGTACTTTAAACCTAACAATGTCGTGAAGTTGTTTTGCGCCTGGAATTGGCGCGTTAGTAACCCACCAGTTATCGTTGCCTTTGGTCATGGTTAAAGTATCGCCAAGGAGGGTTCCGTTTAGATTATAAATTACAAATGCAGCTTCTACATTGCCTGTTATACGTGCTCTAACGGCTTGTGGAATACCCACTTTAGGACTCACGTCATTTGGAGTGTGCTCGTTGTAGATGTATTCAATTCTTGGATAATTGGATCTGTTTCGCAATGGAATTTCCCAAAGTCCGCGCCCCCAAGTAGCGGCTTTTAGAGTGTTGCTGGCAAATTGAATTTCCATATCTCGCACCGAAGTGTTGGGTAAGCCTTTTCCAAAAAGCTGCCATTCAGTTTCTTCCATGTTCATTACATAAACCCCAATTTCTGCTCCCAAATAAATATTGGCTGGCGTTTGATGGTCAATAACTACTGAATTAATGGGCATGTCTTGTAAGTTGTAGCTAATGTTGGTCCAGGTTTTCCCTGCATTGTGGGTTATGTAAACCTTTTGCCCATCTTTAATAAAGCGATTGTAAGTAACCACTATGGTTTCATGATCGTTTGGTGCAAATGCTATATCTGTAATGCTGTAGCCAGGCAGCCCAATTACACCAGTATGGGTATTACCACTGTCGGTTGAAATTACAAGGGTTGAGCCTTGACTAAAGGCCACATATGCAGAATTGCTTTGAGCAATGTCAGCAAACATTATTTTACCGCCAATACTTTTTGGGTTAATCTCTTGCCACGAGCTACCAAAATTATTGCTAGCATATACCTTGGTCATAAAGTGGTAAATCTTGTTGCCGTTGTTTGGGTCGTATTGCATGGGGGCAATCCAATAGCCTTCTCCACTTTCGGGGGCTGAAAGGGTTTGCCTGTTAAGGCCACCATTAATAGTTAAATTTCTAGTTCCGTATTGCCAGCTTCCTATCATATAATCATCATTAAGTGGTTTAACAAGAGCCTCCATTCCATCGCCACCATTAAACTCTACCCAACCTTGTGGGTTTAGAATACTGGTTCCATTGTCTTGAGAACCGAGCATATGTAATTGCCAATTGCTTTGGCTTACACCAACATTGTAATTCTCTCTTATGGCCGTTCCATGGCTAATTCTTGTCCAATGCGTTCCGTTGCTAGATTTTGCCAGATAGCCATCGGTTCCAACATAAAAAACACCATTTACACATTCGGCCGTTCTCAAATCAGCATGAACGTAGTTATGTCCAGGACGAGTGTTATTCCAATTGGTAACCTTATTAATTATAGTTCCGCCATTGCTTGAGTAATGAAGGTCAACATAGCCATAAATGAGTTTTCTAAAATTAACGTCGGAAACGGCAAAACCACGGCAAGATTCATCGGGATTCTTTACAAAATCGAAAGTTTTTGCGCGGTCTTTTGAAACCCAAATTCCTTTGGTTGAAGCCACCCAAACATAGTTTGGTGCGTCGGCACTTGAAGCAATAAATAGTTCTTGGTCGTTGCCGGTTATGGTGGTGGTTTCAAACGTAAATCCACCATCTTCTGAATAATGTACTTCGGCTCGGTTGGTTGTTCTTCGGTTGTTGTTTATGTAAACTATGTTATCGTCAGTAGGGTGAAATTCAATATCGGTAACATAAAAAGAACTTTCAACTTGCAACCAGTTTTTTAAACCGTTGTTAGAAACATATAGCCCAGTGTTAGTGCCTATGTAGACTCTATTGCTTTGGCGAGGATGAAAAATCACCTTATTTACTTGATTGCCACTTCCAAGTCCGCCCCAGTTTAAGTTAGTAGGGTTAAAAGCCGTTGCGGCCCAAGTTTCGCCACCATCATTAGAAAAATAAATACCATGAGATGTGCCGTTTTGTGCATTTCTAACATTGATAAGTACAGAATCTGGATTTGTTGGAGAAGCCGTAATGCTATTCACGCCTGAAGCTACAAGTTGGTCGGTGGTATTTTTCCAAGTGGCTCCGCCATTGGTGGTTTTCCATAAGCCGCCACTTCTTGAACCCATATAAATGTGGTTAGAATCGTTTGGATTTACCCAAAAACACTCAACCCTACCTATGCCAGAATTATAATGCT
>JAGQWA010000159.1 GCA_020437725.1 Bacteroidota bacterium
TTTCCGTTGGCTGTAACCTCGTATTCTATATTGTTTCTTCCAAGTATTTTCAATTCTTCTGGAATTACGCCTTTAAAAGACTTTCCAGAACCCGATTGCATCATTTGCTTATTCACAAAAACCTTGGCATTGGCGTTTTCTGCTAATAATTCAATTTCAACTTCCACGGTTTCGCCTAGTCTAAATTTCTTTCCATGCGGTGGCGACTTAAATTGAGCTAGTCTGTTTTGCTGTTCGTCATTTTTAATTGAGCTGGTTGAGCTTCCATCGCCAGCACAGGCTGCTAGAAAAACCAACAAGAAAACAATGAAATGAAAAATGCCATATCTCATAGGCCGCGCAAGTTCGTAACAACCTTTCACTCTTTTTACATTAATGTGAATGTAGAACCACCCGTGGCAATTAATTTTCGTAAAGTCTGTAAAATTATATTTGCCCACCTAAAATCCAGCTTTTGTCAGATCGCCTAGTTCTTATTCCTACCTACAACGAAAAAGAAAACATTGAACGCATTATAGAAACCGTGTTTTCACTTGATTTGGCGTTCGATATTTTGGTGATTGACGACAATTCGCCTGACGGTACAAGACAAATAGTTAAGCGACTACAAGAAAAGTATGATGCCTTGCACATGCTAGAAAGACCAGGTAAAGAAGGTTTAGGTCGTGCTTATTTAGATGGTTTTTCGTGGGCACTTTCTCGCCACTATAACTATATTTTTGAGATGGATGCCGACTTTAGCCACAACCCGCACGATCTGCCAAAACTTTATAACGCCTGCACCGAACAAGGCGGCGATATGGCCGTGGGTTCGCGCTATGTAAATGGGGTAAATGTGGTTAATTGGCCCATTAAGCGAGTGCTCCTATCCTATTTTGCATCTAGCTATGTTCGCAGAATTACTGGCATGCCCGTAAGAGATTCAACGGCTGGTTTTGTGTGTTATACAAGAAAGGTTCTCGAAACAATCAACCTATCAAAAATCAAGTTTAAGGGCTACGCCTTTCAAATTGAAATGAAGTTTACCACTTGGAAATTTGGTTTCAATATTGTTGAAGTACCTATCATATTTACTGATAGAAGCGAAGGCAACTCCAAAATGTCTAAAGGCATAGTTAGAGAAGCCATTTTTGGCGTAATTCAACTAAAAATTTGGAGCTTGTTCAATAAGTACAATAGAACCCAATAGCCCGTTTTCATCATCTATATTTGCAGGCTCATTTTAACGGCTTAGGTAAAATCTGTTTCTGCTATGCTCAAAATTGACATGCACACCCACATCATTCCTGAAAAACTGCCACGCTTTGCAGAAAAATTCGGGTATGGTGATTTCATATATCTCGACCATCACAAACCAGGCGCAGCCCGCATGATGAAAGGCGACCAGTTTTTTAGAGAGATTAAAGAAAACTGCTGGAATCCTGAGCTTAGAATAGATGAGTACAAAGAATTCAATACCCAAGTTCAAGTGGTTTGCACCATTCCGGTAATGTTTTCTTACTGGGCCAAACCAACTGATTGTTTGGAGCTATCGCAATTTCTAAACGATGATATTGCCAATTTGGTGAATGCCTATCCTAAAAACTACATTGGACTAGGAACCATACCCATGCAAGATGCCAAGTTGGCTGTTCAAGAATTGAGAAGAATAAAGGAAATTGGCTTAAAAGGCATTCAAATTGGTTCTAACATAAACGACCTAAACCTTAGCGAAGAACAATTTTACCCCATCTGGGAAGCTTGTCAGGAGCTAGATTTAGCGGTTATGGTTCACCCTTGGAACATGATGGGCATGAGCCACATGACCAAATATTGGCTGCCTTGGTTGGTAGGTATGCCAGCCGAAACATCAAGAGCCATTTGCTCAATGATTTTTGGTGGTGTTTTCGAAAAATTCCCTGATATGCGGGTTAATTTTTCTCATTCAGGCGGATCATTTATTGGCACCATTGGCCGAGTAGAGCATGGCTTTAATTGCAGACCAGATTTGGTGGCAATTGATAATCCAATAAACCCTAGAGAATATCTTGGCCATTTTTGGGTTGATTGCATTACCCACGACATTAAAGCGCTGAAATATGTTATTGACCATGTTGGAAGCAAGAAAGTTTGCCTTGGCTCAGACTATCCGTTTCCGCTTGGCGATTTAGAGATAGGCAAGTTTATCGAAGAGAGTGACCTGGGTCAGCAAACAGTTGAGGATATTTTCTTGAATTCGACCCTTGATTGGTTAAATATTAAGGAATCAGATTTTAAGTAGACATATGGCGAAGCACTTATTACACAACAAGTATAGTAGAGAAGACCTTCGAAAAATGCTTGAACAAGAAAGCGATCACCGAACTGTGATTTCTTTCTACCAATACGCCAAAATTGAAGACCCTTTGGCATTTAGAAACGAAATGTATGCCCGCTGGGAAAAACTAGGCGTATTAGGCCGAGTTTATGTTGCCAAAGAAGGTGTAAACGGCCAAATTAGCCTTCCAACGCACAATTATTACGATTTTAAAGACGATTTATACAAGGTTGACTTTTTAAATGGAATAAGATTAAACGTTGCGGTTGAACAGAAAGACGACGCCTTTTTTAAACTAAAAGTAAAGGTGCGCGAAAAGATTGTGGCAGACGGTTTAGATGATTCTACTTTCGACGTAACCAATAAAGGCAAGCACCTTTCAGCCCAAGAATTTAATGAGCTAACCAACAAGCCCGAAACCATTTTAATAGATATGCGTAACCACTACGAAAGCGAAGTGGGGCATATGAAAGGCGCATATTGCCCAGATGTTGACACCTTTAGAGAAGAACTTCCTTTAGTGGTTGATAAATTTAAAGAAGACAAAGACAAGCATGTAGTAATGTATTGCACCGGCGGCATTAGATGCGAAAAAGCCAGTGCCTACCTTAAGCATGTGGGTTTTGAAAATGTTTATCAGCTTAATGGCGGCATTATTGAATACACCCGCCAATGCAACGAAGAAGGAATTGAAAACAAGTTTGTAGGCAAAAACTTTGTGTTTGATGAACGTTTAGGCGAACGCATTAGCGATGAAGTAATTGCTGAATGTCACCAATGCGGCAAACCATGCGACGACCATACCAATTGCGCTAATGATGCATGCCATCTTTTGTTTATTCAATGTGATGAATGCAAGGAGAAGTACCAAGGCTGCTGTTCTACTGAATGTACCGACTTTATTCAGCTACCTGAAGAGAAGCAAAAAGAGTTGCGCAAAGGCATGAAAGCCCAAGTGCACCATTATAAAAAAGGCAGAGTTAGACCTAAACTTAAAGAATTACTCATAGACAAATTAGCCGAAGCAAATACCAATTTGTAATATTCGGGCCGCGTTCTATTTTAGTTCATTCTATTAATAAATGACCAAGTACTTAATACCACTTTATCTCATTTTTCTTAGCACCGTTTCGCTAAGCCAAGACAGTGCAAAGGGTGATGAGATATTGCATAGCGACGGCGGGCCTTATTACACTGAATCTAACTTCCACAACACTTTTCCTGAGCCATTTAACATGGCTTCAGCCGCGGTATTCATGTTTATTGCACTTTATTGGTATGTAAAAGCTACCAGACAGGCAACCTCTTTTAGGTTCATGAAAATTTCATCATTCATATTAATGATTGGTGGACTTGGCGGTACCATCTACCATGGCTTTAGAATTTGGAATTGGGCCATGTGGATGGACTGGGTTCCTATCTTAATTCTCTGCATTGCAGCTTCAGGCTATTTCGTTTTTAGGGTTTATAAAAGTAAGCTTGCAGCCATTGTAGCCTTTTTATTGGCTGTTGCATTACAAGCCATTAATTTTTGGGCAGTTCCAGATTGGTTAAACACCAATACATCATATGGAATATTGGGCGTGTTTATTTTAGTACCACTAATTGTGGCCTTGGTTCGCACCAGATTTCTTTATTGGTATTGGCCACTTACAGCTCTTGTGGCTTTCATTTTAGCGCTCACATTCAGACTTGGAGACAGGGCTAATTGGCTAGAACCCATTGGCTCGCATTTTTTATGGCATACATTCGGTGCCATTGCCTGCCACTGCATGTTTACTTACTTGTTTAAGTTTAAACGCGCCTTTCCACGTTTTGAGCTTATTGACAAAATGCGACTTCGAAAAATTAGGCTCGAGAACTTTAAGAAAGCACGTCTAAAAATTATGAAAGGTGGGTTTAGGTTACCAAAAAAGAAGAAATTACAGTAGAGAATTGTAAATTGAAGCCAACTAACCGAAAATGCTAGATTCAGATATCAACTCAATAAAACTTCAAATTGTAAAGCAAATTCTAGATTCATCAGATTCGGCGTTACTATCCTCTATTATAGAGATTCTTACAAAGAGTAGATACCCGTCTGAAGATGAAATTTTAGAATCAGAACTAGCTGCTGGACTAAATCAGGTTAGTGAAGGAAAGGTGATTGACTGGGAAGATTTGCGTAAGGACTTAAAATGAAAGTGAAATTCTCCCAGTTAAGTGCATTTAAACTAAAAGAGCTAATCGTTTATTTGAGAAACGTTTGGTCTGATAAAGTTGCCGATGACTTCTTAGACAAACTTGATCGCGCGGTTGATCAAATTTCAAAATTTCCAAATGCGTCAGTTCCTTATTTAAGAGATTCAACCATCAGGGTCTTTATTGTTACCAAACAAACTTCAATTTATTACAAAGCGGAAGGTGAAATAATCTATGTTTTGACTATAACTGATAATCGCCAAGACCCATCCAAGATATTTAAAGAAGTAAAAAGGCAATTTGAATAGAATAATCATTTCACCTGTTATTTGGTCACTTTTACTTCAAGCAACGCTCTCAGGATGCCAAGAAAAAGTACAAGCGAGCCAAAATCTAGTTGAAACTCAAACCACAGAAAAAGAACATCTAGCAAAAATTAATGGTGTCTGCTTCGTAGCTCCTGCAAAAGCCATTACCACCACAGAAATGGGCTGTGTAGATTCTGTGTCCGCCAACTGGGTGTGTTTAATGCCCTACGCATTTACCCCTAAAAATGAAGCCAAAGTACTTTGGAACCACAAATGGCAATGGTGGGGCGAAAAACGCGAAGGGTTTATCGAAACCATCAAGTTGGCCCAGCAACTCAATAAAAAAATAATGGTGAAACCACATTTGTGGATTGGCCATGGTGAGTTTACGGGCAACCTAAAATTCGACACCGAACAAAAATGGTCAAGTTGGGAACGTGACTATGCCAAATATGTTCTTGATTGCGCACATATTGCCGACTCGTTGAAGGCAGAAATTTTTTGTTTTGGAACAGAATTAAAAACGCCCATAAATGAGCGAACAGCGTTTTGGCTGGAGCTTATTGACTCTATAAGAGTACGTTTTTCAGGCAAGATTACTTACGCAGCCAATTGGGATAATTTTGAGCAAATACCCTTTTGGAATAAACTCGATTTTATTGGTGTTGACGCCTATTTCCCACTCACTTCTAAAATAAACCCATCTAAAGAAGAATTGGCAGAAAGCTGGAAACCCTGGAGCCAAAAACTTCAAAACCTAAGCAAAAAACACGATCGGAAAATTTTATTCACCGAGTTTGGCTATCGCAGCATTCAAAACAACTTAGAAGCTCCTTATGAATATGCCAAATCAGCCGAGTACCATTTAGAAGCTCAATCAGTTGCGCTAAACGCTTTATTTACCCATACTTGGAATCAGGATTGGATGGCCGGCGGTTTTCTGTGGAAATGGTATGCTAACCACCAAAAACAACATTTTGCCAACAATGATTATTCCCCACAAAACAAACCCGCTCAGCAAATTATAAGGCAATATTATTCCACTCACTAAAGCACCTGTTTAACCCTTTTATTAAGTTCGCTTCAAATCGCATTAGTTATGAAAAGGTTAGGCATTGTTATAGGGCTTTGTGCTCTTACCCTTATTTCGTTTTCGCAAGAATCAAAAATTACAAGCGGAACTGTTTCAGGCTTAAAATTTAGAAACGTTGGCCCAGCGCTAACTTCTGGCCGAGTAGCCGATATTGCTGTTAACCCAAAAAACCATGCTGAATGGTATATAGCATCTGCTTCTGGTGGAGTTTGGAAAACAACCAATGCTGGCAACACCTTCTCTCCTATTTTCGACGGACAAGGCTCCTACTCAATTGGTTGCGTAACCATTGACCCCAATAATGAGCATGTTATTTGGGTTGGAACCGGCGAAAACAACAACCAACGCTCAGTTGCTTATGGCGATGGAGTTTATAAATCTGAAGACGGTGGCAAAAGCTGGAAAAACATGGGTTTAAAAACATCTGAGCATATTGGCATGATTGCAGTTGATCCTACTAATTCAAACACCATATATGCCGCAGCCTATGGTCCACTTTGGTGTGCTGGTGGTGAGCGCGGTTTATACAAGTCAATAGATGGCGGAAAATCTTGGAACAAGATTCTTGAAATAAGCGAGAATACAGGTGTGAATGAAGTACACTTAGACCCAAGAAATCCTAATATTATTTATGCCACAGCGCATCAACGTAGAAGACATGTGTTTACTTACATAGGCGGTGGGCCAGAATCGGCAATCTATAAATCAACCAATGGAGGCGAAAGCTTTGAAAAATTAGGCAGTGGTTTACCTTCTGGGGTAGATATTGGTAGAATTGGAATGGATGTTAGCCCTGTAAATCCAGACGTGCTCTACGCAATTGTCGAAGCACAATATGATAAAGGCGGAATCTTTAAATCAGCCAACCGCGGTGCTAGTTGGAGCAAAGTGAACAAATTCAACACCAGTGGCAACTACTACCAAGAAGTAATCTGCGACCCTGTTGATGTAAACAAAGTGTTCTTTATGGATACTTATGGCAGATATTCAACTGACGGTGGCAATACCATTAATCAACTTCCAAACAAAGGCAACAGCCGACATGTTGACGACCACTGTTTTTGGATTGACCCCACACAAACCAACCACTGGATAATTGGATGCGATGGTGGTTTATATGAAACATGGGATGCTGGAAACGCTTGGGATTTTAAGGCCAACTTGCCAATTACCCAATTCTACAAAGTGGCGGTTGATGAAGATTCTCCTTTCTACAATATTTATGGCGGAACACAAGACAATTTCAGCCTTGGTGGCCCAGCTAGAACCAAAAGTGCCAATGGCATTCTAAATGAAGATTGGTTTGTTACAAATGGCGGCGATGGATTTGAAAGTCAGATAGACCCTACCAACCCAAACATTGTGTACGCGCAAGCCCAATATGGTTGGCTGGTTAGATACGATAAAGCCAGTGGAGAAACAATTTTT
>JAGQWA010000015.1:0-10271 GCA_020437725.1 Bacteroidota bacterium
CCTTGGCGCTTTTATCTTTTTTGAAAAAAGTAAAAATATTAGCTGGTCTTTTATAGGGCTGTTTTTCTTGTTTGGTGGTGTTGAATATGGATTGCTCGCTAGTGGCGCTGGTTTTTGCTTCTTGTGAGCACGATAAAAGAAAAACCATTAAGAGAAGTGCTGATAGTTGCTTCATATTTTAAAAGCTATTGTTTTTTAGTCTTTTTGCTACCATCATATAAGCTAAAGTGCATGAATTTAGTTTGCAGTGCACCGTTAAATAAGCTTAATCGTTGGCTGGGTCTAAGGCCTACAAATTTTAGGGCATTAAGGTTTGAACTCAAAATCCAAGCTGAAAAACCAGAATAGTAATGTTTAAGTTGGGTTCCAATTTTTGCATATAAGTCATTTATCTCTGCCGGTTGTAACCTTTCTCCGTATGGTGGATTCATCATAATAACGCCTTCACTTTGGGTTGGTTTGGTTTCAGAAATATCAGCCTTTTTAAAGGTTATATATTCGCTCATTCCGGCTGCTTCGGCATTGTCTTTTGACGCATAAACAGCCCTTGATGAAATATCAGCGCCCCAAATTGGTGCTTTTGGTGGTGCCACTTTTTCAAGTTCTTTATTAAAAATCTGCTCCCAAAGTGCATGCTTATAGTTTGGCCAGTTTTGGAATGAAAATGACGACCTTCTATAGTTTACCGGAGTATTTGATGCCAATAGTGCTGCTTCAATTGCCAATGTACCTGAACCGCACATAGGGTCTATAAATTCTGTTTCTGGATTCCAATTGCTAAGGCGAATCATACCGGCTGCTAATACTTCGTTTAGAGGGGCGGGCATTCCTGTAATTCGGTAACCGCGCTTATGCAAACTTTCGCCTGAACTATCTAGCATAATGCTCACATTCTGGTTTGCAATATGTACGTGAACAACCACATCTGGGTTGCTGGTATCTACATTTGGGCGGGGTAGAGATGCGTCTCTAAAAGTATCTACAATGGCATCTTTTATTTTTAAAGCTGCAAAATGCGAGTGTTTAAAAACAGGCGAATACACCGTTGATGATACCAAAAAAGTTTGCGACGGATCTAGCATTTCTGTCCAACGCACCCTTTTAGCGAAGTTGTAAAGTTCATCATCGTTACGGGCATTATAGAACTTTAACTCTACAAGAAACCTTAGCGCGGTGCTACATACCAAATTGCAGCGGTAAAGTGTTTCTAAATTGGCAGAAAAGTACACTGCTCGTTTTGCGGGTTTAACTCCAAACCCACCAGCCATGCTTACTTCATGCGCCAATATTTCTTCGAGGCCATGATGTGTTTTGGCCACAACTCTAAATGATTCTTGTAGCAACTTCTTGTTATTTAGGGGCGAATATCACCAAGTTCTCAATTTCTAATTTGCCACCGAGGCTTTCAAATCCGGCTTGTTCAAATTTACCAGCTGTTTCTCGTCGCAGCCTAACTCCTTGGTGCCAGTATTCCATTATCATTCCGGTTTCTGGATCTTCTCTTTTAATTACTCTAAGCGATTGGCGTTTACCGCCTTCGGTATTTGGTAGCTCATACTTGTAAACGCCTCCACTTTCGTTTTTAAGTAATAAAAAATGTTTTGCTGTGTCTTGCTTAAAATCTATTTGAAGCTCAAACTGCTCAGGTAAATTTTTAAGTAAAAAAGTGGTGGTTGGTCCTTTCATTACAATGCTTTCGCCAACAAACTTGGCAGAATCAATACTAAGTACTTCTACTTCTACGCGTCTGTTTCGGGGGTCTCCGTGTGGGCCAACTCTGGCGCTATTGCCATGGCCAATACAAAATATTATTGGCGGAATGCCTCTCTTCAATAATTCGCCTTTTATGGTATTTGCCCTTACCAATGATAGCATTTCGGCAAAACCTAAATCGGTATGCCCATGTATTAAAATGATTTTATCGCTGTTCATTGCCAAATACCTATGTAGGCTTCTAGCCAGGGCATCGAGGTTTTCTTCGTTTTCTTTATCTCCCGACATTTCCCATGAATCTGGTTTAAACAGAATACTTACTTCAACAGACGGGTTTTCATTATCGGGGTCAATAAGAATTTCGTCGGGGTTAATGGTTTTTTCAACTCTAGACAGGTATATATCTGTTGAATGCAGATCGAATTCACTATCAAAATGGCTTAGCTTATGCAAATTGCTTGTGCTAAATGAGTTTAATATTATTGAATCGGGGTCTATTACTTCAAAATGCCCCATTTGTAAAAGCGAATACCTAACCACTTCATTATACACACCGTTTGCTTCTAGTGCTCGGTCTTCAAAATTTATGATATGCTTTTGGCGCGATGCTTTAAAATTCTTTACAATTCGAGTACCATTAAATTTGGTATGTTCATAAACTATACGGCCGTCTATAATTCCTTGTGCGTTTTCTTTTAAACTGAGTTTTACGTGATAAATTTTTTGCTTTCGCCGGTACAAACCACCCGTCCATTCGCCACTAAAGTTTACAGATTCTGGTAAGTACATTGGCTTCACTTTTTCGTACACAGCTATATTGTCACAAACTAAAATATTGTTACCATCAATTGATGTATGGTCAAGTCTCAACCCAATATCAACGCTTCCAACTATGAGTTTCGAAACATTCATTTTACCCACTTCAACATCGTTGGCTTTTAATTCAATTTTATAGCCTTGTCCGCCTTTAAACTCAAGCTCTATTGCCAATTTTTTAACGGTTTCAAAATTCATAGGCAAGCTGCCGCTTAATATGGTGGCTGGCGACTTTCTATCGGCAGGATAAATGGTAGAAAGTTCGAATGTATTGTTGGGGTTAACTCTAAAATAGTAACAAGCGTTGTTAGAAAGCAAATCGCCAAAAAACAAACCCCATGAACCAATGGCGGTTTCAATTTTGGTTTCAATAATTAAATCGCGTTTTTTTAGGTTGTTATGAATCCTTATAGAATGCTCGCAAAAACTCTCGTAGTAAAAAGTTGGAAGTTTAGAGACTTGCTTAATTGAAAGAGGATTGAACGTTACCACATAGTTTTTTGCCAGCGGAATAGGTACGTTATTACTGTATTTTAATCTAGAATCTGGGGTAAATGCAAATAATACTTTTTTGCCATCTTCCATATTGGTATAAGAATCCACCAACTTATCGGGTGTGCTAAGGCATACTTTTCTGTCGGCAAAACCATTGCATTCGCTCAGCAAGGTGTCGTTTGTAGATTGAAAATGCGACCAGCAATGCCGGTTGTCTAGAAACTCGTCGTAAAAAATGAGTTTACGGTCTTGAATATTTCCTAGTTTAACTGACGGTGATCTAACACTATCATTTGGGCTGTATTCTTTATAATTGGGGGTAAAGGTTTGAGTGAGTTTTGAGCTTATTTCTTGGTTTTGTTCAACCACTTGAGCACTTAACGAATTGAATAATAGCAACATGCACAGCAAGCATATACCTCTGCCAGTTTGGCTAATCCAACTATTAATTAAATAAGTACTCATTTACCGCTGCTCTACAAAGGTTTTGTCTTTTACTGAACTAATAACACGTATTACATATTATTTTCTAAAATTACTCTTGTTGCTTGAAAAACAACATCTTATCAAAGGTTCTAAGATAGGCATTTAATTACTTTTTGTAAATTTACCAAACTCTTCTACTAACTCTAAACTGGCTTGTGGTAAGTTGCAATTATTACCTTTACACAGATAAACCAAGGTTTCTCCAAGCTTAAATTTATTGGCAGCAACGGGTGTTTTTACTTTTTTATTTACGGTTACAATAAGCCTATTATGCCACGGCATTTTTAAGGCTTTTTCAAATTGTTTGTTTGAATCAATTCCAGCTACAACCAGTTCTGAAAAGTCTTGTAGATACAATGCAAGTGTGTGCCAATTGGCATAGTAAATTGGGTGCCTTTGCAAATCTGCCTTTGCTTTATTGAGCATGGCCTCTGCACGTATATCGAATTCTGCTAGGCCAAATATTCTACTTAGTAAGAAGAAATTAATGGCCATTACCGAATTAGCACTTGGTATTACATTGTCTTGAATCTCGATTTTATTGGCAAAGGCGCTATCTGGTAAATTGGGTGCATACCATAATAAGTCTCCATTGTTTGCTCTAAATAAAGAAATGGCTTTTGTTGCCGTTTCTTTGGCATGATTGGCAATTTCATCACTTCCGGTGTGTTGGTAAACCATAATACAAGCTTCTATGTAGTGGGCATAGTCATCAAGAAACCCTAGTTGAATTGCATTTACCAATCTAGGCACATAACCAAGTTCATCAACCTTATTATTGAGTGCCGAAAACAATTCTTTGCCCAGTTCAAGGTATCTGTTTTCTCCGGTTGCTTCGTATGCCAATAAAAAACCGGTTACAAGCATGCTGTTCCAACTAAAAATGGCTTTGCAATCTTTTGCAGGTGCTGATTTTGAGTTTATGCGGTAATCCAATAGATGTTTTGCCCAAGCCTGCTCCTTATGAATTAACTCATCATTTGCAGGCATTAAAATGTTTCTGCCGTGCTCCCAATTACCATTCTGGGTTATTTGCCAATGTTTAATTGCCAATTGGGCATCTTTACCAAGTTTCTGCTCAATTTCTTGATAGGTGTAACTGTAAAAATCTCCTTCTATTCCATTTTGGCTATCGGCATCAAGCGCTGATGCGTAGAAACCATCATTGGTTTTCATTTCGCGGCAAAGCCAGTTGATGGTTCCATCAATAATCTGTTTAAACCTTGAGTTTGGAGAAGTTTTATAAGCCATTGCATAAACTGAGAGAAGCTGGGCATTATCGTAAAGCATTTTCTCAAAGTGTGGAACCTTCCAAATGGCATCAACTGAATAGCGTGCAAAACCACCACCCACTTGATCATATATGCCACCACGCGCCATTTTTAATAGGGTGAGAATGGCAAATTCGCTTAATTCATTCTGTTCATCTGGTTTGAAGGTGGTTATTAAACTTTTGAGCACAACTGGCATAGGAAATTTTGGTGCTGCAGAGAACCCTCCATTCCTAGTATCAAAACTTTCGCTCATTATACGCGCCAGGTTTTCAAAATTTAATTTGGTTTGGTTTTCTTCTAGTTTAACCAAATGGTTTGATGAAGCCTTAACCGCATTAGCCAGTTTAACCGCATATTCTTCCATTTTTTCTGGCTCGCTTTGGTATAAACTCTTAAGCTGAAGCAATGCATTTATCCATTGTGCCTTTTTGAAATAAGTTCCACCCCAAACTGGCCGCCCATCTGGCAAGGCCACTATGTTTAGCGGCCAACCGCCTTGATGCCCCATTAGGTGCAATGCATCCATATAAGTATGGTCAACATCGGGCCTTTCTTCTCTATCAACTTTAATTGAAATAAAATGGTCATTCATTACTTCTGCCACTTCATGGTTTTCAAAGCTTTCTTTCTCCATTACATGGCACCAATGGCAACTGCTGTAACCAATGCTAATGATCACCAACTTATCTTGCTTCTTCGCCGTTGCTAGCGCATCATTTCCCCAATGATACCAATTAACTGGGTTATTGGCATGTTGCTGTAGGTAAAGGCTGTTCTCGTTTTTAAGCTTATTCATATACAATAAAAAACCCTGACGGTAATCGTCAGGGTTTCAATATATTATTAAGAGTTAACTCTATGGGTTTAGTTGCCACTTAATTTAAAGAAAACTGGCATACGGTAGTAAACCCGAACAGTAGCACCTGCTTGTCTACCTGGTTTCCATTTTGGTGCTCGTCTAATACCTTCAATAGCTGCTTGGTTAAACGCATCGTTGCATAATTCTTCTGTACCTTCTTGTAGTTGAACGCCAGATATACTTCCGTCTTTTTCAACTACAAACTTTACGAAAACGTTACACTCAAGCCCCATTTCCTTAGCTGCTTGCGGGTATTTTATATTCTTACCCAACCAAGCGTAAAAAGCTTGAATACCGCCTTCTGGCTCTGGCATTTGTTCAACCGATGTAAAAATCTTTTCCACTTTTACTTCCAAGTCATCAAACTCATCTTCAAGATTTGGTATATAATCTTCGTCTGGAAGAAGGTCAGATAAATCTGGCTGCGGCTCAGGTTCTGGCAATTCTTCTTCTTCGATTTTAATAACAGGTGGTGGCTCAGGTGGCCGTCTTCGCTCTTGTTCTTGGGTAATGTCAGCAATCTCTTCATCATCAAAAATGTCGAGATTAGACTCTAGTTTTAACAGTTGTGGTTCTTTTTGACTCCACGTAAATGCAGCCACTAAAATGAGGAGTGAAACAAGCAAGCCAGCTTCTCTCCACATTGATAGCAGTCTTTCTACATTGGCTTTTTTAGATTTCTTTTCTTCCATAGCTCAAAATTTATTGAGTTATAACTTCAAATATCTTCCGTATAGTGCCCTAAACAAGCCTAAACCCATAACTGTACCAACAATGTCAGCAAGTAGGTCGTTTAACTCGAATGCACGGCTGGCAAATATATAATACTGTGCTGCTTCTAAGGCTAGGGCATACATTAAACAAATTGAAAGAATTAGCCTTATATAAAACCGCTTTAAATAGAAAAACCGGTTCTGTTTATGCCACCCATTTGCAAGTAAGAACGCCCAAATTCCAAAAAGTGCAGCGTGCACTATTTTATCAAATTCAAAAATCTCCCAATATACTTTGGGAAGACTGGAGCCTGGAATTGCATGTGCACCAATTATAAATAGTGCCCAAACAATGTTTATCCAGTTGAATTTTAGAAACACGTTTTAGCCCAATGAGGCTTCATAAGCGGCGGCATCAAGTAAGTTATCTAACTCTGATGCGTCAGAAATTCTTACTTTAATCATCCAACCATCGCCGTAAGGATCGCTATTAACCGATTCTGGAGTGCCTTCAAGTGCTTGGTTAAATTCAATTACTTCTCCACTAACTGGCATAAATAAATCAGATACAGTTTTTACGGCTTCAACAGTACCAAAGGTAGCGCCAGCTTCTAGCGTTTCGCCTTCAGTTTCAATTTCTACGTAAACAATGTCGCCAAGTTCGCTTTGTGCAAAATCTGTAATACCAATTGTTGCTACATCACCTTCTATGCGCAACCACTCATGGTCGTTAGTGTACTTAAGATCTCCAGGGATATTCATTATCTTTCTTTTGAGGGCGAAAAGTTAGACAAATATTGTTCTAATTGGAACACATTTTAAGGCATTAGGGTGTATCTAATGCTAAATCCAAAATTGGTATTACGCCTAGGGAACGACAAAGAGTTGGCCGGGCTGTTTACGTTTCTGGTATAGAAAATTCTGAGATTAAGGCTCTTACTAATTTTATAATCAATAGTAGGTGCAATATTTACAATTCTATTTCCTGAAACAACAGTTACCTGGTCTTTTTCAGTGTCAGTTAAAGATGGCGTTCTATCTACATCTTGATCGAGCTGGTAAAGCACTTGCTTATTATCGCGTATAGAAACATCTGCTCTAAAGTTGATGTCGTTTTTAAGTATGGCTGGTTTTCCTTCAATTTTAATGAATGGTAGTTTAAGCTCTTTGGTTCTATAGCCTGCACCAATTACTATGGCAGACTCGGTCATTTCTTGTACTTGGAAATTGCTAAAATTTAAGGCAACCGTCCGCGATTTTGTATATTCAAATTTGGTACTCAAATTGTTTTTCCAAGTAACATCAATTCCGGCTAGTGGGCCAAATTGTTCGGCTATTGAAATCTGTTGAATTTGGAATTGCGGCAAATAGTCTAAAGTATCTTTCAATACAGAAAGTATGTTTTGATCTTGATCGTATTCTAGTGCCGAAATAAAATTGCTAATGGTATAGGTTGAACGATAACTGTGGTTAAGGCTTGCGCTTCTAATATACTTTTTAAGTGGTTCTATTTGACCTAAACCTGAGTAGTTAACCCTCCAGTTTGGTAATGGAATACTCCAAAACGGATTGGTTGATACCTTTTCTGGATCAGCCCCAGTATAAGCAGCTAAGAATGAAGGAATAAGCACATCTTGCTGAAAAGCCCCATAACCAGCATAATAGCCATTGCGGTTTAGAGATGCATTATCATTTTCTCGTTGGGCTCTTTCTTCTGCTAAAGTTTTAGAGTAGTAAAATCTATTGTCTTCGAACTGTTCAATAAGAGGGTGAAAATCAATTTCGGTAGAACCATCTTTTAAAACTGGATTTATAAATGCGGTTCTAATAGAATTAAACGACATTGAGAAATTTCCTGTTGTTTGTGGGGTTAAGCTCTCAAAATTGATTGGCTCTGTTGGGGTTGGGTTGTTTCTAAAGTTTTCTTGAGCGCTTTCAGCATATCTGCGGTTGGCGGTTACGGTTACCCTAAACCCTTGAAAAGGTTCTAAGGTGGCATTGGCGGTTAAATTCTCGGTATTGGTTCTGGCATAGAATTGTAGCAAAGTAGTATCAGTTGTTAACCAGTTTCCAGACAGTATTGATCGTTTAAACTCTTCGTCGTCTATTTGTTTACCCAAAATAAAAGGTATTCCTGGTGCTCCTGTGGCAATATTGTAACCTAAATAGTCAGGTTGTGGCATAAAACCTGGTAGCGAGGTACCTTCGGTAACCGAATAGTTAATGCTAACGTTTCTAACCGACATTAATGCTCTTACGCCAAACTCCATGGTTTTAAACAGCGTTTCGTTAATTAATGGCTTTTCTTGTTCGTCTTCTTCGCCATCAACTTCATCATCGTTGCCTGGCTTGGTTTCAATTTCTTTGTTTTGTTTTCGTTCTTCTTTTTCTTTTTGAGCCTGTTTTTTCTCCTTCTCTTTTAAAACCCGCTCGTAATTACTTCGGTTAGAATTTAAGGTTCGTAAAAACTTGTTCTTGTTGTAAAGCTGAATAAAGTTAAACTGTCCATTTGCCGAGTAGTTTGCTGAGTTAGAAATGGTATTGCCTAGTTGCATATAGGCTGGCATTGCACCTTGCCAATTAAAACCGCCTTTGTAATCTGTGCTTATCTTAACAAAATCAAGAAGTGGCAACTTGTCTATTGGCACTGCATAGTTTACGTTAATTGAATGCTGATAAGCATTAAGCCTGGCCAAATCTTCTCGCTGAATGGTGCTTATTAAAGTATCTATTCTATGATAACCTTGGGGCTCATCGAAAATGGTGCGGGCCTGCCCACTATAATTAAACCTAAGCGATTTTGTTATATCATATTTAAAATTATAGGTTCTATTAAAGTCAAAAGTTTGATCGTAATTGGGAATTACAATAGACTCAATATTATCGTTATTTCTGAACAGAATGGTGTTGTAGCGCTTATTTACCTGCCCTTGAAAAGCCATTGAGTTTGGCAGATAATTAAAATTAATATCGCTTATTATTTTTAGCGATTTGTATTTCTGATACCTTTTAAACGGTGTAATTGGCTTAACAGTAGGAAACGAATAGTTATACCCCAGAATGGCCGTATGGCTTCTGGTAGAATCATAGTTTGTATAAATATCGCTTTTTACTACTTCGGTATAGCGATAGGTGCCAGTAAAATTGCTAATAGACCAAGGCAACGGTGTTTTGGCAGCCTTTGTATTTTTCTTTTGAACGTTTATAAAGTTTAAACTACGCCTGGTTTCTATATCTGAAACCCTATTTAAGTATTCTCTTCTTCTGTCAGGTGTTTGCGCTGCAAGGGTTGATGCTAATTCAACATCAGGCTGAATGGGGTTAAATCTTGGCCTAATTTGTTTGTATGAATAGTCGTAATACATTGGTAGGCGAAGGCCAAAATTTTCGGGGAAGAATTTGTCTAGTGCAAATTGCGATTGTACATCGAAACCGCGCATATCTTCCTGGCTCCTTTCTAATAGGGTTTGCTCTAAGCCGCCAAAGCCTATGGTTCTGCGTTGGCCCGCCACGTTCACTTGGCCAAAGTCGGCTAGTTTTGCGGTAACTCTTCCATTTGCAGCCCAACCACCTTGCTGGTTAAAATCGGTTAGTCTTAATTCGTTAACCCAAATTTCGCCACATTTTGGCAGGCCATCATCGTTGGTGTTGAATTCGTTTTGGTCTCGAGCTGGGTTTTTAATACCTATCATTATTACCCTTAGATTACTTAAATCGGGGTTACCCAAAACTTTAACTCTACCTTTTGTATTTACATCCCAATCTTCGAAAACTTGAGTCATGGGATGGTTAGAAACGTCTCTTTTAATTTTTAGGTTATAGAATTCTTCTAGTGCAAGGTTTAGATTATTCTCAGTTGGCCAAATTTGGGCGGGGTCTATTGTTCCGTTAGGCGTTATTTCTAGTGGCCATTCG
>JAGQWA010000015.1:10281-21899 GCA_020437725.1 Bacteroidota bacterium
TAATAGTGCCCTGTTAAATCAGTTCCTAGCCTTACAAATGCTGTAATATCTCCTTTTTGTAAGTCTCGCCCTTCGGCATGGGCAAACATTTCTATTCGTTTAAATTGCCTTACATCAAAAGCTGTGTTCTTAAAAACAGCGCGGGCATCTCCATCGGCCAAGTTGCACACATTTAAAGAAAGCGACTGCTCGTTTTGAGTGGTATTTCCATAAGGGTCGTTTATGTTTTGCTCCCTAAAAATATCAGGTGGTAAATCATAAGGAATGGGCTTACGCTCGCTGTTTTCTTCAATATTTACTGTGGTTGCATCAAAAACAGTGTTGCTAAAAGGGTCGGTAGTTACGGTTTCGCCAGGTGCGCCAAGGTCTAAAGTATAGTTACGCCAATCGCTACGAATTAATTGCAATTGTGCAAACCGGCAAATAACACTGTCTTCGAAACCAGTAAGTAGTAAGCGCATAAAGCGTATAGACTTAAAGTCTGAAATGTTTCCAATTTTCTTTTCGTATTGATAAATTGGAATTTTAAACTGATACCAGTTAACTACTTCTTCTTGTCCATTTTTAAGTTCAACGGTTGCTGGTTGAATATCGGTAATATAGTTTTGGCCAATTACCATTTTGCTTGGCTTCAACTCAATTTTATATTGAAAATAATCTTCTGTAGTACTGAGTGTAAAGTCTTGGTTAATATCTTCATCATCTGGGCTTAAACTACCGGCATTGCTAATTGCTGAGCCAGATTCTTGCACTGGCGAATTGCCTTCGGTGTTATTAAACCTTTTGTATCTACCAATAATCGAACGCTTTTCAGCGTCATAATCATCGCCTTGAAAATAGTGATAATCATCGCCAGTAGGGTCTTTTAAAAGGTTTTGATAAACTTCTGAATCAATACCATGTATTGCTGCAACGGCATCGAGAAACTCTTGAAATTTAACTTTTTCTTCTTCGTTGCCAACACCATCTAAACCCACATCTTGTGCTGTTCTAATATCAGGGTCGTTATCAAAAGCGTTGTTAACATTTGGAATTAATGGAACTCTGGCCCACTCGGTTTCGTCGGTAGTTTCTTCAGGATTATCTTTTGGCAATCCGTTTTCAAAGCTTTTTCTTCCATCCTTAAGCACATCTTCAGAAACGTTTCCGAGGTTTATATAAAAATCGCCACCTTCATGGTTTTCATCATAAATAAATGGGTCCATCATCCAAAACTCCATGTATTGAATGTTAACCGCCTCGAAATTGTTTGTTTCGAGAGGCCTCATAATACCTGCCCAATTTTGCTTTGGATTTTTTAGATTTCCGTTGGCATCAAAGCCATTAGCATTATAGTTATTGGGGCCGCGTTCATTTGGGAAATAAGCCAAATCGAAAGTGGCTTGTGTAGGTAAATCTTGGTTTCTAAGTTGTTTTTGTGGAAACACTTCGAGCTGCATTACCTGGCGGGTATAATGGTTTGAGCGCTGTTCTAAATCTTCTCTAATATGCTGGGGCATGTTGCCATTTACGATATAGAAAAGTGGGTCTATGGTGTACCAAGCAATTAATGCGCGGTTGTAGCCAAAACGCAAATCGTCTAGTTGAAAATCGGCGTTTGGAAAGGTATTTGGTTGTCCCCGTGGCGGCGATGCCATTTTCCATGCTTGTGGTCTAAGCCTTAAATCGTAAGGAATTTCGCTGCCTTCAAAATCATCTAAATACGAAGTACCAGTTTGGCCAATAACCTTTGGGTGGCCTGGAATTAATTGTGCTACTTCTCCTTGAAAAGTAAGTTGCGACACTTCTTTGGTTTCAAGAAGTGGAAGTTTATCTACCAATTTGGTTAGGTATTGCGACTCTGTTTTGTAGTTGGCATCTAAACCCCAAATGGCGTTTTTTAAGGGCTCGTCGCCTACGTTTACTTTTTGTGTTATAGGCCGCTCTCTCATATACAAGAACGTGCCACCTACGTTAAAGTCTTCGCTAAATTGATAGTCTAACCTTGTTCCAAAAAGGCCTTTTCTTTGAATAGCAAAGAGCGTATTACTCTCGTGAGAAACTTTTATTTGCTGGCCTGAACTTAACACTTGTGGGTTTATAATTCTTACTCTGCCCAAGGCATAGTCAACCGTATAATCTTGGTTTTCTTGCAGTTCTACCCCACCAGAAGTTACCCTAACCGAACCGGGTTGAACGTTAAATGAGTTGAGAGAAATTTCATCGCCTGCAGTTCCTTTAAAAAAACCACGCAAAAAGAATTTATTAAAATAGGCCTGTTGTATTGCCGATGCTGGAATTGAATCGTAAAGTGCACGGTAAACATAGTCTTCGGCCAATTCTTTGTTTTGAAACTGATCATATAAATAATCGCCAAATGGTTCTAACACGGGGAACATAATTTTTCCCTCGTTGGTATTTACGGTTAGGCCCTCTACAAAATCGTAAACTCCATCTGGTGTTGGTACTTGCTGCTTATTTACTTTATCTAATTGCAGCACTCTTATAAGTTGTTTACCGTTTAGGTTTGGTTCGCTAGGTTCTGGAATGTAGGGCATGTCTGCTCCACTTTCATCATCAGCATAAATAACTTCGAGCCTAAAGTCTTCTTGTTCTATTCTACCATAGTTCAACGAATAGACGTTTTTCATCATTAAATCCCAAATAGGTAGATCTGTTCTAACGGCCCTACCTTTTAGCATTTTAAGGAAAAGCACACTTGGCTTTTGAGGATCAGATGGGAAATCTCTCGAGAATTCACCAATTTGATGGCGCTCTCCATTATAAGTGTATTCTACAGCAACTGCCAACACTTCGTCGTTTAGCAAGGGTGTTCTTAGAGATATATACCCTAACTTTTCATTAAGTGTGTATTCGCTTTCAGTTAGGCGGCGTGCATTGTCTATAAACTCATAGTCTTGGCCTTCTTCAAAGCTTCCGCCTTGCGCAGTAAATTTATCAGAGAGAGCTTGAATGCCTTTTCTAACTTGCACTAATTCTCTTAAGCCTTGCTGCTTTTCAAGTTCTTCATAGAGAATGTTTTTTGAATTGTCAGGCCCTGGTTTGCCTCCTGCATTCTCGGTAATACCGGCATTGTATTTTACTTTTTCGCCTTTATTATTAGTGCCAAACTCGGCTAGATCCATAAAACCTACTACGTTTCTAGACTCTGCGGGTCTTCTGGTTTCGTTGGTTACCCAAACTTCAACTCTTGTTACTTGAACAGGCGAAACAAATAATGGTGAGCTTGCTGCCCACTGGTTATAATGGTCTCTAAAAAAGTGTGCAAGAAAGAAATGGCGGTTTTGGTCGTATTCGTCGGCGGCGAGGTTAAAGTATTTTTTCTGTGCTCCACCTTCTACAGTTATTTCTTTTCGCTCTGTGTTTTGTTGCGATAATACGCCTGTTACAGAAAGCTTACCGAATTGCATTTTGGTTTTTAACCCAAAGAGTTTGCTGCTTCCTTGTATTAACGAACCTTGTATGGGCAGGCTTATATCGCCCACTTCTACTAGTTTTACTATATCGTCTTCTTTTCCTTGGTAATTGAGTTTGCGCATTTGGTCAAACTCAAAGTTTGATTCGGTATCGTAGTTTAGGTTAATATCAACGGCATTACCTACTTTACCCGAAACGTTAAGTCTTATTTTTTGGTCGAATTTGAATTGGCCGTTTCTCTGTGCTCTAACAGGCAAGGCAGGATTATCTACTCGGTTGTAGTCGCCCATAAAAATGAGTTCGGCGCTACCTTGTGGGCTAATATTTACAAAGTCTCCACCAAAAATATCTTCAAAAGCTTTTTCGCCAATGTTAAGGTTGCTGTTGCCACCAACGCCTGCTGCATTGTTGGCTGCTTTTGCCCTGCTATGAAAATAGTTGTGCTGAAATGCTTTGTTCGATTCGTTTAAGTAATCGTCAATAGATGATTCTTCTATACCGCCAAGCTGCAGACTATCTCCAAGTGTTCTAATGGTAACCATTTTACCAGTAGCGGTGTCGTAAGAAGTTGTTTTTTTAATATTTGGTGGATCTTGTAAATCTAGCGAATGACTTTTGCCATCGCCTGGTTCGTTTTTATTTACTGGGTACTTAAGTTTGGTAGTATCAGGGTCAGGATTTTGAGCATGGGCAAAATAAGTGCCCAAAGGCATTTCAGTTGGTTGGGTTTTGGCATCTATTTCATTGCTAATGGTTGCCCATTCGGCTATTTGTCCAAAACTTTGGAAAGAGACAAATACCAATAGAATTTTAAAATATGGCGAATTTAGAATCACTGCTAGTGTTGGCTTTTATAGTGTCTTTAGTGCTAGTTTAATGAGTTGCTCAACAGTGATATCGGGTTGTGGATTTGCTTTAATAACATTAAGAAGTGCCTTTTCGGCCATGGGTTTTGTAAAACCAAGCATAACCAAAGCGGCCATTGCTTCGTTTCTTTTTTGCTCTTTTGGTGAGCTAATTTCAAAAGCTTCATTTGTTCCTTTTGCCAGTTTATCCTGAAGTTCAAGTACCATTCTTTGTGCTGTTTTTGCACCAATTCCTTTAACAGACTTCAACAACGAAATATTGCCGCTCAATATTGCACTTTGAAATTCTTCAGCTGGTAAGGTTGACAATAATGTTCTGGCGGTAGATGGCCCAATTCCTGATACCGTAATCATAAGCTCAAAAGTGCTTTTTTCGGTTTTAGAATAAAATCCATACAACGATAGTTCGTCTTCTCGCACGTTTAAATGCGTGTACAATCGGCAATTTTGCTGGCCTTGTATTTTTTCAAAAGTGGCCAATGTTATTTGCATGAAATACCCAACCCCATTTGTTTCAACTACGGCATAGGTTGGAGTTAACTCGGCCAGCTCACCTTTTATATAAGCGTACATTTAATATTCGTTTTCAATAATCTGCGCATCCATAACACTAATGGCGGCAACATTCACAATTTCTCTAACACTACAGCCCATTTGTAGAATATGAACCGATTTTTTCATGCCCAAAAGCAATGGTCCAATGGCTTCTACTCCACCCAATTCTTGCAAGAGTTTATATGAAATATTACCTGCTGATAGATTTGGGAAAATTAATGTGTTTACTTTTTTGTTTGAAAGGGTTGAAAACGGAAAATGTGAATTAATAAGCTCTTTGTTCAATGCAAAATTGGCCTGCATCTCTCCGTCAACTAATAAATCGGGGTATTTCTCTTGTAGTATTTTAACAGCTTTGGCCATTTTGCTTGTGCTCGAAGTGGCCGACGAACCAAAGTTCGAATAAGAAAGCATGGCAATACGCGGCTCTATATTAAACCGTTTTACTGCATTTGCCATTAACTCAGCAATTTTTACAATGGTTTCTGAGTCTGGATTAACATTTACTGTGGGGTCTCCTAAAAACAGAATGCCTTTTTTAGTAAGAATGATATACATACCAGAAACGCGATTTGTACCTTTTCTTGGCCCTATTATTTGTAAGGCTGAAGTAAGCACTTCTGAGTATTTTTTGGTTTGCCCTGTAACAATGCAATCGGCATGGCCCATTTCTACCATGGCTAAGCCAAAGAAATCGCGAATCTTCATTTTTCGCTCAGCTTCATTTAAGGTATAACCTTTTCTCTGCCTTTTTTCGAAAAGCATTTTGCCATAAGCCTCCCGTTGTTGCGGATGCTCAAGTGGATTAATTATTTTAACATCGGGCAGATCTATACCATGTTCGGCCATTAGGCGTCTAATTTTAGGTTCGCTGCCTAATAGGGTAATATGCGCTATGCCGTCATCGTGCAAAACTTGTGCGGCTTGCAAAATATTTAGGTTATCTCCTTCAGGAAAAACCAATCTTTTTGGGTCTCTGCGAGCTCGGTTCATTACCACTCTAATAAGTTGGTTATCAAGCCCCATTCTTTGCATAAGTTCTTGCTCGTATAATTGCCAATTGGCAATTGGCAATTGAGCTACGCCAGATTTCATGGCCGCTTTGGCAACGGCGGGAGCCACAGTGTTAATTAATCGAGGATCTAATGGTTTTGGAATAATGTAATTTTTTCCAAACATCATATCCTTATGCTTGTAAGCCATTTTTACCAAATCTGGCACTGGTTTTTTGGCTAATTCGGCTATTGCCATTACGGCAGCCAGTTTCATTTCTTCGTTAATTTCGGTAGCTCTAACATCTAAAGCACCTCTAAAAATGAAAGGAAAACCCAACACATTGTTTACCTGATTAGGATGATCTGAACGGCCTGTGGCCATAATTACATCTTTGCGTGTTTGTATGGCCAGGTCGTAGTCTATTTCTGGGTCGGGATTGGCCATTGCAAATACAATGGGGTTGCTATTCATGGCCAGTAAATCTTCGGGTTTAAGAATATTACCCCTAGATAGACCTAAGAAAACATCTGCACCTTGTAGCGCTTCTTGAATTGTATTTTTATTGGTGTTTCGGGCAAATTCTTTTTTTAGATCGTTAAGGTCTGTTCTAGAATTTGCAATTACCCCTTTGCTATCGAGCATAAAAATATTATCGCGGTTCATGCCAAGAGCTACCAGCAACCTGGTGCATGAAATGGCACTAGCGCCGGCCCCACTTACCACGGTAACAACATCAGCAATGTTTTTATTGGCAATTTCGAGTGCGTTTATCATCGCAGCTGCCGTAATAATTGCCGTGCCATGCTGGTCGTCATGCATTACAGGAATATTCAATTCCTTTTTTAATCTCGTTTCAATTTCAAAGCACTCGGGTGCGGCAATGTCTTCAAGATTTACGCCGCCAAAGGTTGGTTCAAGAATTTTTACGGTTCGTACAAACTCATCAACGTTGGTGGTGTTTAGTTCTAGATCGAATACATCTATGTCGGCAAAAACTTTAAAAAGTACGCCTTTGCCTTCCATTACTGGTTTTGATGCTGAGGGGCCAATATCGCCCAGCCCCAAAACTGCCGTACCGTTTGAGATAACAGCTACCAAATTACCCTTTGATGTGTATCTATAAACTTCGCTTTCTTCTTCAGCAATTTTCTTACAAGGTTCAGCTACTCCAGGCGAGTAGGCTAAGGCTAAGTCGCGTTGGGTGTTGGTTGGTTTGGTGGGAGTAACTTCAATTTTTCCTGGTCTTGGCAACTCGTGATAGTTGAGTGCTTCTCTTTCTCTTATATTTTTTGACATATGCGGCCTGCAAATTGCGAGCAAAGGTAAATAAACAAGATAGCCAAATGCAGTAGCGCTCAAGTAAGCTCTATTCGATTAATGCTGGGTTAAATAGAGTTGTTTTTGGGTTTGAAGTCGTTCCAAGAAAGTGCTTAAACCAAAGGGCAATGAATTAAAATTTAATGGCTTAATATTACCACCTTTAGTAAGTTTCTATTAGCTCTATAATCAGTTTAAAGGTGCCGTTATAGCCTAGCCAGTTTGGTTTATCGGGAGTATCGTATATATCGTGGTAATGTGGGTAGTCTCCTAATAAATAAATAAAAATAGACTTAACTCCCTTTTCCGAAAACCAATAATGATCACTATTAGCTGCTTTGCCCCTTCTTTTAATGGTATTTACAAAATTTTGCTTCTCATTTAAAAGTACTAAGTGTTTTGCGAGCCCTTTAAATACTAGGCCATTTACTACCATAATGCCATCTTGCCCGGTAGATGTTAAGTCTAAATTTACAAGGAGTTTAATTTTATTTAAAGGCATTAAAGGGTTTTCTACATAATGCTTTGAACCCACTAGGCCTGCTTCTTCGCCGGCAAAAGCAATAAATACTATACTGTGTTTGGGTTTGTTCTGGGAATAATATCGAGCTAAATCTAGCAACATTGCAGTTCCACTGGCATTATCGTTAGCGCCATAAAAACAGGCTTCAGAACCCATTCTACCAAGATGATCGTAGTGTGCGGTTAGGTAAACTTGCGAATCATTGTTATGGCCTTCAATTATTCCAACAACATTCTGGTTAGAGTATTCAACCAGTTTTTGATCTACTTCTACCAAAAGCAATTTGCTTTCTTTAGAAATACTGCCCGCTTTCACCTCGAAACTGCAATAGTTATGGGCTTTGTTTGCAACAGACCAGGTTAACTTTTTATTGGTTTCGAACAAAATACAAGCCGCTTTAAACGCATTTACACTAATTGCTTGGCCAATAACATTATCTGAAATTTGTAGAAACACTGCTTGCTCTATAACCACGCACTTATTAGCTGGTTTGTACTTTTTAATCCATTTATTTAAACTTCTAAGGTTTTTAGCATTGTTGGTTTTTAACCAAACAATTGGAAGTTGTGAGTTGGCCATTGCCGCCGAAGCGGGCGTTATGTGATAATCAACTCCAGGAATTAAGGTTTTGCCATCAACGGCCAAAAGCATTTTACCGGGAAAAGTATTTACCGTGTGCTCAAATTTCTGAAAATATGAGTTTTCTGCTGGCAATGGTTTAAGCCCAAATTCTTTGAATTTATTCGCTATGAATTGGGCCGCCTTTAGCCCGCCATTATTCACATAGCCTCTGCCATGCAAGGAGTCTGAACAGAGCACATTAACCGTGCTTTTTACAAATTGAAGATCTTGCCCCTGCAAATGGTTTAGCAAACAAGCTGCAAAGCAAAAAATAATCGCACCAAAAAAACGCACTAAACTTCGGTTAGTGTGTACTCGTATTTTTCAACTATTACGTTGGCTAAAAGCTTTTTGCAGGCTTCTTCAACAGTAGCCGATGCGGCTTCTTTAGTTTCTGCTTCAATTTTAAAGTTGATGTGTTTACCTATTCTAACACCTTCTATACCTTTTAAATCTAGGTTGCCCAAACTACGTTGCACCACTTTGCCCTGTGGATCAAGAATTTCGTCTAATGGCATTATATCAATTTCAACTTGAAATTTCATGAAATAGAATTTTGTGCAAAAGTGATACTAAAACATAGAATATCACAATAAGATGAACAGCAAAATAACCAAAAAGAATAAGTGTAACTATGGCAAACACTGCAAGCAAAAATTAAAAAATATATGATGATGGCTTGCTATTCATTCCTTTAAAGGATAAAAGTGGAATGGGTAACACCATAAAAATGCCAACAATTATTGTAATTGTAAAAACGCCTAATGCGCTTCCATATACTCCATTTAAAATTTCTTGAGAAAGTGGAAATGCTTCTTCGCCATAATAATATATAAGTGGAACAGCTGCTACAAACATTCCGGCCGCTGGGCTGGGCAAACCGCTAAAACCAATTCCGTGACTTACATTGAATTTAGCCAACCGAATTACCGCACCCGCCAGATATATAAATAACAAAAATGAAATGGTATAAACCCCTGTGAAATAGCCTTCGTGCCCAAATTTATATTTGGGAAACCAATTTGCCGCTGCAGCAAATTGATGAAACATTTGGCTTGCAATTAGAGTTGGCAACACGCCAAAATTCACCAAATCGCAAAGAGAATCGAGTTGTTCGCCCATTTTTGATTGCACATGCAGAATCCTGGCCGTTAGTCCATCCCAAACATCTAAAAATGCTGCTGCCATTACTGCCCAAGCCGCCCAGAATAAGCTACCTTGAGTAATTGATAAAATTCCTACAAATCCGCAAAAAAGGCCTGAAAGGGTAATTATATTGGGTATTTGGGCTTTAATTTTCACTTTAGTATGCTACCTGGTTCAAATTCTTCTGTTTCTCTACCAAACTGCATTTTTTGCAGCAATCCAGTTCCATGATATGATAATTTATCGCCTTCTACTTTTAAGAATGCGCCTTCTGGCACTCCATAAACCACTATTTCTTGGTTTACTTGCATAAACTCTTTTAGCCTTTGAGAGCGCGTTTCGCCACCATGATTTGGTATAGTTTGGTTGGTGAAATGTGGATTTATTTGAAAGTTTACTAAGTTAATTCCATCAAAAGAAGGTGGGTAAACAATTGGCATATCGTTGGTTGTTTTTACGGTTGGGCACGCCACGTTAGACCCCGCTGACCAACCCATATATGGTGTTCCATTCTTCACTACACGATTAATGGCTTCTATTAATTCATTCTCATGAAGCATTTTTACCAATTGGAAAGTATTTCCACCACCAACGGCAATAACTTCTGCACTTTCAACTGCCGCTACCATATCAGCCTCTTTGTGAATTCCACGAACCTTATATCCCAATGGCTCAACAGCATTGGCAAATGCCTGCTCATACTCATTAAAAGAAATGGTTACAGCGGCAAAAGGCACAAAAAGAATCTCCTTTACTGCTTGGCCTAGAAATGCCTTAACATGCGGTTTAGGCCAATCGAAATAAGGCTGGCCGGGCATGGTAGAATTGCTAAGAAGTAATAATCTCATGGACGGAAGTTATAAAGTTCTTTTGAGCCGGAAAAGTAGCCAAATGATTCGATTCGGGTAATTTTGAATGAAATTCCAATTAATGATAATTGTAACGGGTGCTGCTGGTTTTATAGGTAGTTGCATGGTGGCTCATCTAAACCGCTTGGGTTATTTTGACCTTGTTGTGGTAGATGATTTTAGCCGCGAAGACAAGAACAAAAATCTGGAAGGAAAACGCTTTTCGCACAAAATTCATCGCGACAAATTTGTTAATTGGTTGGGTACTAACCATAAGTTGGTGCAGTTTGTAATTCATCTTGGCGCTAGAACTAACACTGCTGAATTTGATATAAATTTATTGAATTCACTTAACCTAGAATACTCAAAAAAGGTGTGGCAAAAATGCGTTGAATTTGGCTTGCCTTTAATATATGCATCATCGGCGGCTACCTATGGTAACGGCCAAATGGGTTATTCTGACTCACATGATGTTTGCAAAAAATTGTTGCCTTTAAACCCTTACGGAATTAGCAAAAATGAGTTTGACCAATGGGCTTTAGAACAAGAAAGAAAACCTTATTTCTGGGTTGGCTTAAAGTTTTTCAACGTTTTTGGGCCTAATGAATATCACAAGGATAGAATGGCCTCTGTAGTGTTTCATGCATACCATCAAATTGCGAAAAAAGGGCGAATGAAGCTGTTTAAATCTCATAGAGATGATTTCAATGACGGCGAACAACTGCGAGACTTTGTATATGTGAAAGATGTGGTGAATGTGGTTGAGTTTTTTATGCTGAACAGAAAAGAAGAGCATTCAGGAATTTACAATTTGGGCACCGGAAAAGCGCGCACTTTTAACGATTTAGCTTCCGCTACATTCAAAAGTTTATCTCTAGAAACCCGCATTGAATATGTTGATACTCCTATTGATATTAGAGACAAATACCAGTATTATACCCAAGCTGAAATGACCAAACTTTATAAAGCTGGCTATGATAAAGAATTTACCAGTTTAGAAGATGCTGTAGATGATTATGTTGCCAATTACTTAAATAAGCAACAAGCGTATTTCTAATCAAAATCTCTATCAAGACCATCGGTTGCGGGTTTTCTAACCAAAAGTTGGCCTTTAGGAATGTCTGTAAGTTTAGTGGTTTTACGAACAGTAGGTCTTTGCTTTACCCATTGCTCGTTAAATGATTTACCAGTTTTTGGAAACTCACGTTTTTTATTCCAACCCTTCTTTAAAAAGGTTCTCATAAGACTAAACGGTCCAATTTTGGTTTTATTCATAAACTTTCGGCTCAGAACAGCATTTTTCCAAGAGCGCCAGCTAAAGTCTGTTTC
>JAGQWA010000160.1 GCA_020437725.1 Bacteroidota bacterium
TAAATGGGCTGCATTTGCGAAGGCAACTTATGAATATATTGCAGTTAAGTAACTTTTACGGACAACCATAAGGCCTAATTGGTACACACTCCAACTTCTTGTTAATATATACTTGCACGCCCCTAAACAATACCAAAGCTACTTCTTGCTCGCCGGCTGGCGTGTTTACTTTTTCAAACGGGGTTAAAACGTAATCAAGTTCCCAGTCAATGGCACGGTTGCCGTCGTGGTCTAAAAAGGCCCACTTATCCCCTTTTCTAATGGCCGCCAAGCCTAAGGTGTACGATTTAGCATTGTCGTATTGCAGCCTAACCACTTCTTTGCCTTGGGTATTTACAAAGCCATATTTCCAATCAGCCCGCACTAACGATTTACCTTCTTCAAACTGATTAACGAAATCGTATTTAAACGGGGTTATGTTCTTGCCTTCGGCATTAATAATGGCCATTTTGCCGCCTTTTGCCACTACCGCAAATCCATCTTTAAAATAGCCGGTGGCATCATAAAACTCTTTCTTAGTTTCGCCTGTGAGTTCATTTTTAATTTCAATAAAGTAGTCGGTAAATTGATGGTCAATTACCAATTTGCCTTTGGTATCAATAAAACCATATTTTCCATTTTTCTCAACTTTAGCCAATCCGTTAGAAAAATGAAAAGCAAAGTCATATTGCAACGGAATTACTACTTTTCCTGCTTCATTTATATAGCCATATTTTCCGCCCTTTTTAACCATAGCTAGGCCTTCAAAAAACATGTATTCACGGTTTACGGCATGAAAGGGTTTATCTCGTTTTTCATAATTCATTTGTTGAAACTCGCAACGCGTAATGCTTTTGCCTTCGCTGTTTACAAAGCCATATAATCCGCCACGCCTAACGCTGCAAATGCCATCGTAAAACCGGCCTATTTCTTCGTAAATAATGGGAATTACTGTTTTTCCGTCAGTGTTTACATAACCATATCGGTCGTTGAATTTTACGCCAATTAGGTTATTGTCGAAATACTTTATTTCTTGGTATTTTGGTTCTAACACCACCTTACCGGTTTTGCTTACAAAACCAAACTGCCTGTTTAGCAAAACGCCAGCATGGCCATCCATAAAGTCGGCAATTTTGTCCCATTTAATTTCTACAATTTCTTGCCCGCTTCTATTTAAATAGCCCCATTTTGAGCCTTTTCGCACTTTTGATAGTCCATATTCATTAAAGGATTCAACCGTGTCGTATTCGCATGGAATAATTTCGTTGCCTGTTTTAGTTACGAAACCATGTTTACCATTTCGCCAAACTTGCGCCATTCCGGCATCATCAAAAGGTTTAATTCCGGTATATTTTACAGGGATAATAACTTCACCATCTTCACCAATAAATCCCCATTTACGGTCAATGGTTACTTTGGCCCATCCATTTTCAAACGGGCCAATTCTATCAAAAACACACTCTACAAATTCAATTCCTTGGCTGTTTACGTAGCCTTCTTTCTGGCCATCGTACACTTTTATGATTTCGCCATCCCAATTGCCCATGTTGGTGTAACCGCGCGTGGTAATAGTAATGCCTTGTTGGTTTATTAGCACCCAACCAATAGGTGCCAATGCTTTGCAAGCACCATTTGTAAACCCGCTAAGCTTTACATATTCAATTGGAACAACTACTTGGCCTGTTTTGCCTACGTAGCCATAATAAGCACCACTGCGAACAAGTGCCAAGCCATTCTCAAAAGAGTTGGCATTATCGTATGCTGATTTTATTACCGTTTTGCCTTTTTCATCAATAAAAAACCAGCCTTTTCCTTGCTTTTTACAAACTGGGGCAAGGCCTTCAGAAAAGTCTTTTGCAACGGCAAACTTTGGTTTTATTACCACGTTACCTTTGGCGTCTTTATAACCAAACTTGTCGCCTGATTTAAACTTCACTAGATTTTGGGCTTGCAATTGAACACACACCAGCACGGCTATTGCCAGAGTAAACAACCTGAAAACACGCATAATAACTTTCCTTTAACCTTTAATGCAAAACGATGCCAAAGGTAAGCGAGTATATTTTTTGGCTACTGTTTTACAATGTGGGTTTGCATTACTTGATTGTTAACCAAAACAGTGGCAGTATAAATTCCATTTGCCCAAGCTGATGCATCAACAACGGTGCTTTGTTTGGCAACCAACTGAATGGTTTGCATTTTTTGACCAGTAGCACTGTAAATGGTTAAATCAACTTTCTGTAATTGATCATTAGTAAGTGTAATGTTTTCTGATGTTGGGTTTGGATAAAGATTTATGGGAAACTCGTCTAATTCTCCAATGCTTGTAGGTGCCTTGCCCACCTGGTAGGTGCCTTGAGCACTACAATTATTAGCATCGGTAACTTTTATGAGATAGATGCCCTGAGCAAGTCCGGTAATGGTATCAGTAGTTGATTTGTTTGCATCGCTCCATTCGTATGTATATGGTTCATTTCCACCATTTACTGTAACCCAGGCTGTGCCACGACGAAGTGTTCCCCAAGTATTGGTTCCGCCAGTGGTAAGCTTAATTTCAGCAGGCTCTTTAATTTCAAATTCAGAGCGGGTGGCACAGTTGCTATTCTTATCATAAACTCTTACAGAGTATTTGCCGGCAAATAAATCGGTGCGCTGAATGAGTTCAGAATCATCATCCCATTGCACACTAAAGCCGCCCTTATTAAATTTAAGCTTAATGGCACCATCCATTTCACCATGGCAAGAAACATCAGTAATTTCAGCATCGGTAACTACAATGGGCTCAATAAAATGAATGTCGGCTTCAACCTCGTCAATTAAACCATCATTATCAGCTTGCAGTGTAATGGTGTATGAACCATGTTTTGTGGCTGTTACCAAAACAGTATCTTTTGTTGAGAATACTTCAAGAATTTGAACATCTGTGCTGCTGGCCAGCCAAGTAATGTCAACGTTTTCTTTAGTAGTATTTATGAGTATTGCCGTGTCAATTCCGCAAAACGAATCTTCATCATAAACAAATGCAGCGGTAGGGTAATCAGCATCTACTATGCGGCAAGTATTCTTGTTAATGGCTTTCATAGGAACAATGTTTTGACAGTTCGTTGCTACGGTGCTTTTGGTCATTATATTATCTCCTGCAGCTACATCAACTGTTGCATTTAAAGTGCTTTTTTGCTCGCCATTTGCAATAGAATAGTGCATTACCCCAGTTTTGTCGATAATATGGCCTAATTGATGCGCATGCCCCAATTCGTGCAGTGCAACCGATTCAAAGTGAAATTCGCTGCTTAAAGGTTTGTCTTTGGTGTAATTCCATTTTCTGCCATTGCTTAAGTTGGGGTTAAACACCATATCTACATCGTTCAAATACCAATGCCAATCTTGCGAAACACTATTGTAACATCCGCTCCACTGGCTATAAGTAACCCCTAAAGCATTTGAATTAAAATTTGGAACTTTTCCATTTTCCCAAAATATGGTATGAATGTTATCGCGATAAACCGAATCTGCCTTTGTGGTATTTACTGTATCTACGCTAAAATTTACAAGCGTAGCGCATCTCCAGCTTTCAAGGGCGCGCATAAATGCTACTACCGCTGGTTTATTGGTATAAAAATCTTCATTAAATGTCCATGTTAAACCGCCATCAGCATTTTCGCCATCTAACACGGGTGAGTATAATTTATCTATCCCGTTTGGCCCAGGTGTTTGCTGAAGTAATTCTAAATTAGAATATGTAACAGTAAGCGCATTAGAACTTTCGTAGCTTACATTACTAGCAGTAACTACGGTTATTTTACCTGTTCCGGCACGTTGTGGTACAATTACTTCTATTTCCGAGTCTGTCCATTTTGGAAAGAAAACATTGGCCGTTGCCGAATATTGGGTTTTACCACCATCATTAGCGTCAGCAAAAAATACGCTGCCTTGAGTGGCTCCAAAACCAGAACCTTTAATGGTTAAAACCTGCTGGTTTCCGGCTGTAATGGTTGTAGGCGAAAAGCTAACAATACTCTTTTTAAAAGCCGCTTTTTGAGGGAATGATGGATTGCCATTATTTAATTGAGCTGATCCACGCAATTCGTTTACCAACACGTAGGTTTCAGTTTTTATATCGCCAATTGGAACAGCGCCATCTAAGCACTCTTGGGTTATGATGTTGTACTTTAAAAAACCTGACAAGTCATCAGCTGCCCAATGCCCTAAGTGCTTTTCATTTCTTTCTTCAAGGATTGAAGTTTCATCTAATAAAAAAAGGCCTTTATCGCCGATGTTGAATTGAAGACTTGGTTCAGCCATTTCCATTCTATCACCTACCTGACCGCCAATGGTAAAAACGGTAATTGAGCTCTCGGTTTGTGTGCTTCCACCCCATTGTTTATATACCAACACAGTGTTGGCCGTATAAATGAACCCGTTATTGGCAATAAATGACTTTTTTGCTAGCACTTCGCCTTCAACCACCATATGAGCCTTTTGAATACGCTCTGTTAATGAAGAAGATTGCATTAAACATTGGGCATTAACCGCTGACATTGAAACAAGCAAAATGAGTAAGGATAAAACTGTTTTCATCAATTATTAATTGAACGCGAAAGATATGCATTCAAATTTGAGAACTGGTTTTAGTAATGGCCTATTAAATACAATTTGGCTTTATTGAATTTTCGGCTGGTGATGATTTTACTTATTACTTTGTTGCCGTATGAAAATGAAAAACTATCTGGCAAGTGGCTTTGCGGCTTTATTGCTACTTGCAAGTGCCTGTTCTGGCAATAAAGAAGCCGAAATCAAAGTGCTTAAACAAACACTTCATTTGGCAAAAGACCTTAAGAAAGTTGATGATTTAACCGCGCAATTACAGCACAAAACCGCTGAAATTAGAGCCGAAGCGGCCTTTTGTTTAGCAGCTGTTGGCCAATCTTCCACTTTTAATGCCATAGTTGAAGCCTTAAAATCAGAAACCGATTCATCGGCCCAAAAAGCGTTGGCCTTTGCCCTTTACAATTGTTCAGAAGTTGGCCAATTGAACTCAGAATTAATTAAAGAATTGAACGCCAATATCACATCATTTTCAGCCAAAGAGCAATGGTTTAGAAGCTTGGGTCATGTGGCAGACTCTATCTTTTTAGCCAATGAAATAAACAGTTTGGTATCGGGAAATCTATATTTCCAGGCCAGGGCTTATTACGAAGCCGCTCAAAGAAATTTGGTTAACCAAGGCATGTTTGAAATTTTGGTAAAAACGAGCACAACCGCCAAATCTTCACTTGCTAAAAAATGGGCATCGAATGGGTTGTATCGCTGTGCAAGAAACCAAAGCAAGTGGTTTAGCAACTATGCGGAGCCAATAGCCTCTAGTATTAAATACACAGCTTTTGACAATGGAACTTTAAAAAGACTCTTTACACTGGCATATTGTTTTGGTGAAGATTCAACCAAAAACCAATTAATAATTAACAAACTACTCGAAGGACTAAACAGCAGCAATGATTACCGTTTCCGTGTAGAATCCATTCGTGGTTTGAGTAAAATTCCATCTTTCAGAGAACAAGCTTCAAATGCTGTACAGAATCTTTTAATTGATGAAAATGTGCATGTTAGCAATACCGCTGCTCAATTTTTTGTAACGGCTGGAAGTAAAAAGCAAGCGAAATTGTATTTGGAGTGGAGCACAACTCCAAATCTTGAATGTCGCACTAAAACCAACTTATTTGGCGCGGCCTATATTCATGGTGGCGATACGGTTAAAAAAGAAAGTTTCGAAGCAATTATTGGTACCATCAAAACATCTAAAAATGCATATGAAAGAAGGGAATTGATGCAGATTTTAAGCAACCAGCCAATTGGTCTCATAGCGCTTGAAAGTTTTCTAGAAAATGCACCTACCAATATGGAAAAGGCCGTATGCCTTGAAGGCCTAACCAAAATAGCGGAGAATTTGCTTAAAAAAAGCCCCGGCAAATATGCAGATGCCATGAAAATCCGAATTATTAATCTGCTAGAAGAGAAATGCGCCAGCAATGACGAATACATTGCTTACGTAGCTGCCCAAGGCCTAAGAAGCGAAATACTTGATGCCAAAAATGAAATTATTGATTTTAGTTTTCTGAAAAAACATATTCAGAATTGGCCTTTGCCTCAGTATTACGAAACCAAAATTGAGTTTGAGAAAACTTTCAGGTATTTTCAGGGCGAAGACCGAGGCAGCATTAATTCGCTAAAGCTTGAAATTCCACACAACAACCCTATTGACTTTGCCTTTTTAGAAACCAAAAAGAACCAGAGCAACACCTACACTTTTAAAACCAACAAAGGCAATTTTAAAATGGAGTTTAACTATGACCAAGCGCCTGGAACGGCCATTTACATTGCCAAGTTAATTGAAGAAGGTTTTTACAACGGCAAGAAGTTCCATAGGGTTATTCCCAATTTTGTGGCTCAAGGCGGCTGCCCGCGTGGTGATGGTGTTGGATCAACCGATAAATCTTTGCGTTCTGAATTCACTTACTTAGAATATGAAGAAGGTTCTGTGGGGATGGCTTCTGCCGGAAGAGATACAGAGAGCTGCCAGTTCTTTATTACACACCACGATGTTCCGCACTTAAACGGCCGCTATACCATTTTTGCCAAAGTGGTAGAAGGAATGGATGTGGTGCACAAACTAACTGTTGGAGACACCATTAATGAGATTGTTTGGTAACGTCGCTTAAATCGCAGATTAAAGGCTGCACTATTTGTGCTGAACATCTGCCTTTGGGACCGAATCCGGTCTTTAGATTCTCGCCAACGAGTAAAATCATGATAATTGGCCAAGCTCCCGGAACTAAGGTGCACCAAAGCGGTAAACCTTGGGATGATCAAAGCGGTAAAACGCTCAGAAAATGGATGGGTTTAAGTTCTGAGCAATTTTATAATGAAGACAACATTGCTATTGTTCCAATGGGGTTTTGTTATCCTGGAAAAGGAAAGTCAGGTGATTTACCACCAAGACCTGAATGTGCCACTAGTTGGCATTCTAAAATAATAGATCATCTTAGTCAATTGGAGCTTACTGTTTTAATTGGCATTTATGCACAGAATTATTATTTGGGTTCAAAGGCAGGTAAAAACCTAACTGAAACCGTTAGAAATTTTGAACACTATTTACCAAATGTTCTGGTGCTGCCACATCCATCGCCAAGAAATAGGTTTTGGTTAACGAAAAACCCCTGGTTCGAAGAAGATGTGCTTCCCACCTTACAGGCAAGTGTTGGCAGATTATTAAGCTGAAT
>JAGQWA010000161.1 GCA_020437725.1 Bacteroidota bacterium
TGGGAATTGCCAATACTAGAAACTAGAAACTAGAAACTAGGAACTAGAGACTAGAAACCCATTTATCATTAAAAAATTCAACATTAAACATTAAGTCTATTCAAAACTCAAGACTCAAAACTCAAGACTCAACACTCAAGACTCAACACTGAGTTAAGCCTTCATAGCCGCAACCATGGTTTTGCCTATGTCTGCTGGAGAGTCTACAACGCTAATGCCGCACTCGCGCATAATGGCCATTTTAGCAGCAGCCGTATCGTCTTTTCCGCCAATAATGGCACCAGCGTGGCCCATTCTTTTGCCCTTAGGAGCGGTTTGACCTGCAATAAAACCAACCACTGGTTTTGGATTTCCTTGAGACTGAATCCATCTTGAAGCTTCTGCTTCGTATTGACCACCAATTTCGCCAATCATTACAATGCCATCAGTATCTGGGTCGTTCATAAGCAACTCAACGGCATCTTTGGTTGATGTGCCGATAATTGGATCGCCACCAATGCCAATCGCAGTAGAAACTCCTAAACCTGCCTTTACCACTTGGTCAGCTGCTTCGTAAGTAAGCGTACCTGATTTTGAAACGATACCAATTCTGCCTTTTTTTTTTTTTAATCCTGGCATTATGCCCACTTTGGCTTCACCTGGGGTAATTACACCTGGGCAGTTAGGACCCACCAAACGGCAGTTTTTATTTTTAATATAGTCTTTGGCGTAAGTCATGTCTCTTACCGGAATTCCTTCTGTAATGCAGATGATGACTTCAATTCCGGCATCAGCTGCTTCCATAATGGCATCTGCACCAAAAGCTGGTGGAACAAAAATGATAGACGTATTAGCTTGAGCTTGAGCAACAGCTTCGGCAACTGTGTTAAATACTGGTCTGTCTAAATGTATTTGGCCGCCTTTTCCTGGGGTAACACCGCCAACTACGTTGGTTCCGTAGGCAATCATTTGCTCAGAATGGAAAGTTCCTTCTTTACCTGTAAAACCCTGTACAATTACGCGCGAATTATTATTTACCAGTACACTCATTTTGCTCGTGAATTAGCTTTTGATTTTGAAGCGGCAAAATAAGGCAATTTCAACCGAAGGCTAGGTAGCGAAATCTGCTTTTCTACATCATTTCAATCGCATAATTCTACGTTCTGTTTTCTCCATTCTAAATACTAACCTACTAACACACTCAAACACTAAATCACCAACCCACTAATTCACTTACTTTCGCCAACCTTATGAGCCAAGATCCCGAATCGTTAGGAGACGCCATTACCCGCTTGTTAGAAGTATATGGGCTTAAGAATAAGCTTAAAGGGGTGGAGCTAGAAAGCTCTTGGGCAGAAATTGTTGGCCCTATGATTGCCAAATACACGCAGGAAGTAAAGCTCAAAAATCAAACACTGATTGTAAAATTCAATTCGGCACCGCTTAAGCAAGAAGTGATAATGATGAAGTCGAAATTCATTAAAAGGCTGAATGAAGAGCTAGGGGGTGAGTATGTGAAGGAAATGTTGGTTTTATAGCCCTTCCACCCACTCCACAATTTTGAGCACTTCTATTGGGTGATTTCCTGTGCCTTTTTTGCGTTCGTTGCCAATTCTTACTACCACCATGTTCTTTTCGGGGAAAATGAAAATGTATTGGCCATTTAACCCACGACAGTATTGCACATTCTTGCCCAAGTCGGCCATGGTCCACCATTGGTATCCGTAAACAAGTGTGGGTTCGCCTTCGCCGTTTGGTGTTTTAATGGGTTGAAGCGATTGCCAAACGTATTGGCTGTCAATTACCGGTTGGCCGTTCCATTTTCCATGGTTTAAAAACAACTGACCAAACCGAGCAAAATTTCGGGCATTGGTATTAATGCAGCAATAAGCCTTTTCATCGCCATTTTTCGAGTCTAAAGACCAAAGTGCATCAGCATTAGACTCTGTTGGTTGCCAAATTTTCTCTGTTAAATATTCACTTACAGTTTTTCCAGTTGCTTCTTTTATAATGAACGAAAGCAATTGCGGGTCAGAGCCCTTATAATGCCAAGTAGTGCCTGGTTCTTTTTTGGGTTTTAGGGTTGAAACCAATCCCCATAAATCGGAGCCGTAATAAGATTCTGTGGTGTGGTTAATTGGGCCACCATAGCTTTCTATCCACTCCAAGCCAGATGTCATGGTTAGCAAATGCTTAATGGTAATTTTCTTAAAATGCTCACCTTCTAGGTTGGGCAAGTAATTGGTAATTGGGTCATCAAGGCTTTTAATAGCACCTTCTTGTAGCGCAATTCCGGTTAAAGCACCTATGTAAGATTTGGCCACCGAAAAAGAATTGGCCTTGGTATTTACATTGTAACCGTCCCAATATTTTTCCGAAACAATTTCGCCGTTTTTCAAAGCCAGAAAACCAATGGTGCCGAGCTCGGTAAGCAGTTCATCTAGTTCATTAGTTATGATTAATTCTTCAGTTGATTTTGGCCATTCTTGGCCATTTTTAGCTTCAATGGTTCGGTTTTCAAATATTTTATAGTCGTCATAATCAACATAATTATAAACCAAAGCCTTCCATATATAACCAATGCCAAAAAGGAAAGGGGCTACATAAATTAAACCGATAAGAGTTAGGGTAATAAGGAGCTTCTTTTTCATGCTAAGCGTTAATATGACAATAACATTAGGCAAGATATCATTTGCAAGGGTTTATTTCGCACCATCAAAAACAGGTACATTTAATATTCTAGATTTATGAAGTATTTATTGGTTTTAGGAAGTCTATTGGTTTCTGCACTAACCTTTGCTCAAACAGAAGAAGTAGAAAAGCCTAAGTATTGGACACACAAGGCATCTTTTGGGTTAAATTTTAGTAACATTACTCTGCATAACTGGGCAGGTGGGGGCGACGATGCGCTTGCAGTTGCCACCAACATTAATGGCCAGTTACAGTACAAAAAAGACAAAGTAACTTGGCTAAACACTTTAGAGCTTGGCTACGGACAAGTAAGAAACGAAAGTGTTGGCGAGTTTAGAAAGAGCGACGATCGTTTAATTCTTGTGTCAAAATACTCTAGAAGTTTTGGAACTAAAGGATTTGCATATTCTGCAATAATGGATTTTAGAACCCAAATGGATGTGGGCTTAAAATATTTTGAACGCGAAGGAATGGATGATTCATCAAGCATTATTTCAAGATTCTTGGCTCCTGGTTATTTAACGTTAGCTGCGGGTATGGAATACAAGCCAACTGATAATTTCTACTTCATGCTTTCGCCAGTTTCTGGCAAACTCACTTTTGTAATGGACGATGTTTTGGCTGCAGCTGGCGCATTTGGAGTAGAACCTGATAAAAACTTACTAGCTGAACTAGGAGCTGTTTCTAGTTTGCGTTGGTATGTAGAGCCGTTTGCAAAGTCAGAAGGCATTGCAGGTAAGGCACTTAAAAATGTGAGTTACGAAACCAAGCTAAACCTTTTCCAAGCCTACAAAAAAGGCAAGGCGTTAGATTTTATTTGGGATAACACTTTGCTTATTAAGGCTAACGATTACATAAGCACCACTTTCACTGCACAGTATATTTACGATGAAGACGTAGCTGTAACTCGCGATGATTTAACAGTAGGGCCAGCCGTACAAAGCAAATATGTATTGGCAGTAGGCTTTTTAATGAAATTTTGATAGAAGCACATTACATATTAATAGGATTATGGGCGGCATATTTTGCTGCCCATAGTCTATTGGCTAGCAATAAGGTAAAGAAACTAGTGGGCAATCAGCAAGCGTTTAGGTTGGTTTATTCGCTTATTTCAGCAGTTGGGCTTTTGGCTATTTTTTTATACCAAGCCACCATTAAAAGCCCCGACTATTTCCATAAATCTCAACTAACCCAAATAATAGGTTTAACCTTTGGAATTGTATGCGTATTGCTTGTAAAACAAGTATTTAAACACATGAGTGCCAAAGCTTTTATAGGAATTTCGAAAGAAGAAAACCCAACTCTAATAACCACCGGCATTTATAAGCGATTAAGGCACCCACTTTACACCGCGGCACTAAGTTTTGGTATTGGTTATTTTGTTTTTTCGCCCAACCAAACCGTATTGTTAATGCTCATTTGTTGGATGGCTTATTTGCCAATAGGAATTTGGCTAGAAGAGAAGAAACTCATATCACAATTTGGTAATGAATATTGCCAATACCAGCAAAAAACAAAGGCAATTTTGCCTGGTATTTTATAGGGAGTTTTGGCCTAAGGGTTAGGCCATTATTTTTGCACCCTTAAAAGCATTAGGCTAACAATTTTTTCTTATGGAATCAGGAAATCTAGGGAGACATATTATAGTAGAATTCTATGGCTGCGATTCGCAGATTATGAACGATGTAGTACTTATTGAGCAATATATGGTGCAGGCTGCTAAAACAGCAGGAGCCACTGTGCTCAATTCAACTTTTCATCATTTTTCTCCCTTTGGTGTAAGTGGTGTTGTGGTAATAGAAGAAAGTCACTTAGCCATACACACTTGGCCAGAATATGGCTACGCCGCCGTTGATATTTTTACCTGCGGAACCGGCGTAAATCCGTGGGTTTCGTACAAAGAACTTGAAAGAGATTTTAAAGCCAGCTATGGATCGGCAGTAGAAATGCAACGCGGTCAAAGAGGCTTGTTAGAGCGTCAAGATTTTGAATTTGCGCCCAAGCGTGATGAAGATGCTCCAAGAGAAATAAAGCACAACCGTAACATTTGGTTTACCGACAGAGACGAAAACATTGCATTGTCTCTTAGACATAGTGGTGATGTTTTGTTCAGAGAACAATCACCTTATCAAAAAGTGCAAGTGTTAGAAACTTATGCCTATGGCAAAGCACTTACAATTGATGGCATGTTTATGACCACTGAAAAGGATGAGTATGTTTATCATGAAATGATTTCGCATGTGCCTATGCTTACTCACCATTCAGCTAAAAACATATTGGTAATAGGTGGTGGAGATGGCGGCACCGTACGCGAGCTTTTAAAGCACGACCGAGTTGAGAAAGTTACCATGGTAGAAATTGACGAAGCCGTGGTTAGAGCATGTAAAGAACACCTACCACAAATAGCCGCTTCATTTAATGATTCAAGACTTGAGTTGATTATTGGAGATGGAATTCAATACGTAAAAGATGCACCTGCTGGTGAGTATGATTTAATAATTGTAGATGGCTCAGACCCAGTTGGCCCAGCAAAAGGACTTTTCTCAGATGAGTTTTATAACGACGTTTACGCAGCGCTAAATGATAACGGTGTTTTAATAGCCCAAGGCGAGTCGCCAAGATTTAATCAGCATGCTTTTACCGACTTAAGAAGATGCTTTAAATCGATTTTTGGCAATGACAAAGTTTGGAGTTATTTCTTCTATGTGCCAACTTACCCTAGTGGAATGTGGTCTTTTGCTTATTGCAGTAAAGGCCAAATTAAGCCGCTAGAGTCGTTTAATAAAGAAAATGCTAACGAATTTGAGGAGAAACATGGTTTGCGTTATTATAATGCCGATATTCATGCCGCTGCTTTTGCAACTCCCAATTTTGTAAAGCAATTGTTAAATGACTAATGAAGAAAAGAGAAAACAAGTAGTTGACCTATTTGATCCTGACAATTCTGTAGCCACTAACGCGGGCATTTTCGGTTTACCTTTTGGCTTTGATGAATCTGAAATAATGCTGTATCCCGTTCCATGGGAAGCAACAGTATCTTTTCGGTCTGGCACCGCTTCTGGGCCAATTCATATCTACGAAGCATCGTCGCAAATAGATTTATTCGATCATCATTTTGGCGAAGTTTGGAAAAAAGGTATTTACTGGTTCGATGCTCACATTTCAGAAATTCTAAGGCTAAACAATAATATTAGGCCAATAGCCCAACAATATATTACGGCAATTGAGCAAGGTATAAATGTGGCACAAGACATTCTAGACCATCTTAATAATACTTGCCATGAGTTGAAAGAAATGGTTAAAAACGTTTGCGCATCGTTTTTAGCTGATAATAGAAAGGTAGGAATTGTGGGTGGCGACCATTCAACCCCACAAGGATATTTAGAAGCACTAAGCGATAAACATGGCGAATTTGGAATACTTCAAATAGATGCTCATGCCGATTTAAGAGAAGCTTATGAAGGTTTCACCTACTCGCATGCTTCTATTTTTCACAACATTTTAGCTTACAATGAGAAGCTAAATCTTGTGCAGGTTGGAGTTAGAGATTACAGTGCAGGCGAGCGTAAGCGAATTGAAGAGAGTGAGAACATTACCACATTTTTCGATGCTGATTTGCAAGCCGAGCGTTTTGAAGGCAAAACATGGCAGCAACAATGCCATGCCATAATTAATGCCTTACCGCAAAAGGTTTATGTAAGCTTTGATATTGATGGCCTAACACCTGATTGCTGCCCCGAGACTGGAACCCCAGTTCCTGGTGGTTTAAGTTTTGTGCAGGCAGGGTATCTGCTTAACGCTCTAAAAGAGCATAAGAAAGAGATTATTGGCTTTGATCTTTCTGAAACAGGGGCTGCACAATGGGACGGCATAGTTTCTAGCCGTTTGCTTTATAAGCTTTGTGGGTTGTTGTAGCTATTAAAAGCAACCCATTTTTAAGCTTAACAGTTTAGGTAGCAAACCAAAACAACAGCTAACATGAAGTTTTTGCAATTAGCCACAGCTGCATGCCTACTTTCCCTTTTCTCTTGCAACACCCAATGCGAAAACCCACCAGCATTTGCCACATGCCAGGAACAACCTGATACCGGTATAACCTGCCAAGCCGTTTTCAAAAGTTGGATTTACGACATGCATACTGGCAACTGCAATGAGGTTACTTATAGTGGCTGTGAAGCCATTGGTTTCAAAAACCAAGAAGAATGCGAAGAATGCGATTGCCACAGGTTAGAATCTACTAACAACTAGCCATATTTGGCTTTAAAATGAGCAAAAGAACGTTCTAAAAGCTCATTAAGAACGGGTAAATTGATGTCTGATAACCGTTTAATATACAGGCACGATTTGCCCGTTTTATGTTTGCCCAAGTCAGTTAATAAATCATCATACTTAGCAGAGCCATCCATAATGTACAAGGTCAAATTTTGTTTTCTGGGCGAAAAACCTAGAACGAAAAAGTCTCCTTCTCTGCCACTTTCATATTTGTAGTGGTATTGGTCAAAGCCTACAATACTTGATCCCCACATAACCGGATCTTTGCTGGTAATTCTACCCATTAA
>JAGQWA010000162.1 GCA_020437725.1 Bacteroidota bacterium
TCTATTGAATCTAGCTCAAAGGCGGGGTTAAGGGCAATGGCCGTTTCGCTTTTAATTTTCATGCCAGAAGGCAAAGCAGCATCCATTACTTCGCCAATAGAGCACATGTAATAATCGGCTAGCCAAGTCCAAAACTCCAAATGCACACGGTCAACTATGGGTATTTCATCCAATAAATCAATTACGTATTTGGCATCGTACTCAGTTGGTGGCGTAGTGGTTTCGTTAATTACAATACCGGTGTAAAGATGTCTTCTACCAAACGGAACAATTACGCGCTTGCCATACAAATCACTATCAGTTATATTTCTTGGCAAGCGATAAGTAAACGATTTTTCTAGAAACAATGGAATGATCACTTCGACAAATCGAGTTGACTCTTCTTCAAAAAGACTGTTTTCTTGTAACTGAAGTTTCATGAACGCATCAAAAGTATATTTCTAATGGGGCATGTAAACTGCATGTTGATACTTTACGTTATTTGCTCTAGATATACACAGAATGCGCGTAGTTTTATTTGGTGCCAACGGGCAGTTGGGTCAAGATGTTCAAGATGTTTTTAAAGATGCTGAAGTTGAGCTAATTAGCTTTTCTAGAGCTGATATAGACATTAGCGACAGAACCGGAATTGAAAAGCAGCTTTCGCTTCTAAAACCGAATTACGTGATAAATGCTGCCGCTTATACCAACGTAGATGGTGCAGAAGATGCCCAAGCCCAAGCCATGGCCATTAATGCTGCAGCAGTTGCGCATTTGGGTGCTGTTGCAAAACAGGTGGGGTTTGTGTTGTTTCATATCAGCACCGATTATGTTTTTAATGGCGAAAAGAATACCCCTTATAGTGAAGACGACGAGTGCCAACCAATTGGTTTCTATGGCCATTCAAAAAGGGAAGGAGAGCTAAGCTTGATTAATGAAAACGTTCCTTGCTTAATTATACGAACAGCTTGGCTGTATTCTCATCGCGGCAAGAATTTCTTGAATTCAATGCGGCATTATGGAAAAGAGCGCGACTTACTTACCGTGGTTTTCGACCAAGTAGGAAGTCCAACTTACGCTGCTCATTTGGCCAAAGCCATGCTCCAAATCATTGAAAAAAGTTACCAACCAACTTCTACAGAGATTTACCATTTCTCTAATGAAGGCGTTTGTAGCTGGTACGATTTTACCCTTGAAATACTTGAGCAAAGCGGTATTGACTGTAAGGTTTTGCCAATAGAATCTAAAGATTTTCCAACCAAAACCAAAAGACCAGCCTACTCAGTATTAAACAAGGCCAAAATGAAAACTCACTTTGGCCTTGAAATAACGCATTGGAAACAAGCGCTAAAAGAGTGTATTTCTAAATTCTAGTTCTGGTTTACGTGCACATCCATTTGAGGGAACGGAATGCTTACGTTGTTGTCATCGAATGATTTCTTAACATTCTCTTGCATAGCGAAATAAATGCCCCAATAATCTGCTTTGTTGGCCCAAACTCTTACCACAAAATTCACTGAACTATCAGCTAATTCTTTAACGGCAACAAAAGGAGCTGGGTCTTTTAAGATTCGTTCGTCGGCACTAATAACCCCGTTAATAAGGTCTCTTGCCTTATCAATATTGTCAGTATAGCTAATTCCAAAAACCAAATCAACTCTTCGTAAATCTTCGGCTGAATAGTTGATTAACGAGCCATTGGCAATAGGTGCGTTAGGAATGATAATTCGCTTGTTATCGCCAGTTAGCATAACGGTATGAAAAATCTGAATTTCCTTTACAGTGCCCATATGTCCTTGGGTTTCAATAAAGTCGCCAACTTTAAAAGGACGAAGAAGCAAAATCATGAATCCGCCGGCAAAGTTTTGAAGTGTTCCACTTAAGGCCATTCCAATAGCCAAACCCGCTGCGCCTAAAATGGCAACGAAAGATGTGGTGGCAATGCCAAATTGTTGAGCGGCAGCCAAAACAGCACCAATTTTAATAATGGCGCCAATAATGCCTTTTGTAAATCCAATAAGGCTTTCATCAATTTCGCGTCTGCGCATGGTTTTGGCAATCATGCCACCAATTCGGCCGCTAATCCAAAAACCAATTACAATAATTGCAATGGCCGCAATTAGTTTTAAGCCATATTCCAAAATCATGTCTTGAAACAAGGGTACGTATTTTTCTAATAATGAATCTGAATTCTGAGCTTGTAAAATCATTCTTTTAAGTAGTTTTTTAAAGAGCTGGCAAAGGTAAAAAGGGTGTTTTTGGGAATGAAAAGCTATTTTCACTAATCATGCCTGTTAAACTAAATTGAACAGAATCACCCTTGTGAAACAGGATTATTCAAATTATTTCTTTTGGTAGCAATAAAACTTCTCCCTTTTTAATATTTAGAGAGTCTATTGGCTTTACTAATGGCTTAATCAGGTTTAACTTTGATGTTGATTTCACCAGAAGAATTCAATGGACAAGTTTAGAACTCCCACCACAAAAGAAAAAGCACTAGCACTTAATCTCGACGACTCTATTTATGGAGCATTTAGTGAGATTGGAGCAGGGCAAGAAGTAGCCGCTAATTTCTTTAAATCTGGCGCTGCCAGTGGTACTGTGGCTTCTAGTACTTCAGCTTACGACATGAAAATTTCTGATTCGCTTTATGGTGAAACCAAACGTTATGTGAGCGAAGAACGCTTAAAAGTAATGCTCAATACTGAGTATAACCATGTAGTGGCCAAATTGCCCCATAGAGTGGCTAACACGCGTTTTTTTGCTTTTGCTGACACCATTGAGACCATTAATTACCACAGAACCAATCAAGGGCATGGCTGGATAGGGCTTAAGTTTCAATTAATGCCAGGTGGCTCCGTAAATGAAGTTATTCTGCACGTTAAAATGCACGATACTGTTGCACTTATGCAGCAACGTGCCATAGGCAGAATTGGGGTTAACTTGGTTTATGGTTGCTATCATTATTTCCAAAACCCTGAAAAACTGGTAAACTCTCTACTTGATAGCATAGGCAGAGAGCGCATAGAAATTGATATGCTTAGGTTTAACGGTGCAGATTTTGAGTACATAGACAATCGATTAATGGCCCTAATGCTTGTAAGAAACGGATTAACAGAAGCCACCGTATTCGAACCCAACGGCGAAGTGCACCAGCCAAGCGATACCTTGTATAAGAAGAACGTGTTGGTTTTGCGCGGAAGGTTTAGACCAGTTACCCATGTTAATCTCGATATGTTTAAGAAGGGGTTAGAGCAATTTAAACGCGACGAAGATGTGGATCCTGACCGAATTGAATGTCTATTTGAACTTACGCTGAAAGACTTGAAATCTGACGGCGCTATAAATCCTAAAGACTTTTTAGATAGGGTAGATACCTTGGGCGCACTCGGTCACCGGGTGTTAATTTCTAATTACGTGAAGCATTATAAGCTGGTTCAATACCTAAGCAAACTAACAAAAGGGCGCAAGGTTGGAGTAATTATGGGGCTCGATAACCTAAAAATCATTTTCGACGAAGGGTATTACACCAATTTAAGCGGTGGAATTTTAGAAGCGTTTGGCTTGGGCTTTGGTAATAACATCAAGTTGCTGGTTTACCCATTCTTGGGTAGAGAAAGCGGTAGAATGTTACAATCTCACGACTTAACCATTCCTGATAATTTAAAGGGGCTTTATAGCTATTTAATAGACAATAAGAAACTTGAAGATATTGAAGACGCCGACCGCAGCATTATGCATATTTTTTCAGACGATGTAATTAGAATGCTTAAAAATGGCGAAGACGGCTGGGAAGCCATGGTGCCTGATGTCGTGGCAAATAAAATTAAAGAACAAGGGCTTTTTGTTACCAAGCCTAAGAGTTTGAGTGTTTAAGGTCTAATGCCTTTTTTATATTTCGTTTATCTCCAAAATCTCCCATGAAAAAACTCCTTGTTTCCCTTTTTGCCATTCTATTATTCTCAAACACTTCATGGTCGCAATGCGAAACTTGGACCAATATGCCCGATTTTCCTGGTGAAGCCAGAAAGCGGCCAATTGCTTTTAGCATTGGCAGCAACGGCTATTTGTTTATGGGCGATTCTGACAATGGCTATAAATACGATGCCTGGAAGTTTATGCAAGATTCTAACAAATGGGTGCAGATTGCTGCTTTTCCGGGCAAGGTTAGGGTTTGGGCAAGTGTGTTTGTAATTGATACTTCGGCTTATATGGTGGGAGGAACAGCTGGCGACCGATTAAAAGATGTTTGGCGTTTTGATGCCCCAAGCGAAAAATGGACACAATTGGCTGATTATCCTGGTGGTGAAATTGGTTTTTCAGTAGCATTTGCCATAAATGGAAAAGGCTATGTGGGCACAGGCGCTTCAAAATCTGATAGTTACAAGGGTAGAAGTGATTTTTATGAGTACAATCCAACTACTAATTCGTGGAAACAAGTGGCCAACATGCCCGGCCCAACCCGAGTTAACGGCATTGGATTTAGTGATGGAACTTATGGTTACGCTGGGCTTGGAACCAGTTCTGGTTCATTTAACAATGATTTCTACAGGTACGATCCAAGTAATGATAAATGGAGCAAAATGGCCAATGGCCCTTATGCCTATTATACGCAAAGCATGTTTGTAAACGGAAAAGGAATAGTTCCTCTAGGACGGCTAACAGGAAACCGCGGAGTTTATGAATATGATGTAAGCAACAACAGGTGGAATCAACTGCCAAATATTGAATCATCTAGACACATGATGGGAGCTTTTGCTATTGGTAATTTTGGGTATTTATGTGTTGGCAGCTCTTACAATGCACCAGATTACACAACCGTTTTTCGCTACAATGCCTTGGCCAAAGACATTGTTATTAAAGGCATTGCCCAACAAGACCCATTTTGCCATAATGAGCACAACGGCCGTATTTCCTTAGATATAGCGCTAGAAAGGAACTACTATAGATTTTCAATCGACAATGGCACCAACTATCTAGATTCTGGCGTGTTTGCCAATTTACCCGCTGGCTTTTACACCATTATGGTTGACGACACAGTAGGCTGCTCAAAATCAACTGATACCATCGAGTTGATAAATCCAGCTAGCCCTGATAGCAGCTATGCCATTGAGATATGTGATGGAGATAGCCTTCAGTTTGGCACTAGGTATTTAAATGAGGCTGGAATGTTTACTGACAGTTTTTCTAACATGAAAGGCTGCGACAGCCTTTTCTCGGTTAATTTAACTGTTCTTGAAAAACCAAGCCCTAAAGTAGATGCCCCAACCATTAATGAGCGAAACGTAAAAACCAAGATTACCAATTTACAAGAAGGTGAATCTATAACCTGGTTTACCGGAGACGGTGCCAAATTGGTTGATTTTATTGAGTTTGACCATACCTACAAAGAGAACGGAATCTTTGATTTATGTGCCGTAGTAAGCAATAATTGCTTTGTAGATTCAGTATGTTTTTCAGTATCGGTTAAGAATTCTGGTGTTTCTATACTGGCTAAAAACCAAACATCGGTTTATCCCAATCCTACTTCTGGTTGGGTAAATATAGAAATGCCTATTGAAGCCAAACACCAGATTATGATTTACAATCTTCAAGGCCAAGTGTTAGAAACTATTTCTGCTACAAACACCCAAAACTTGCCAGTAGATTTAAGCGCTTATGCAGGCCAACTTTTACTCATTGAAATAGGGCAGGAGAAGCATTTGGTGAGGGTGGAGTAGGTTATCTGGTTTGGTTATGAATTGTTTACTAAAGGCTTAATGTGTTGAATTCTTCTATTATACTCACTAAGTAATTAATTCTTTAAGTACGTTGCGTGTGGCTCAGCAGCCATGTTTCGTTTGTGCTCAGTTGAGTTAATTTTTGTTTCTTCTTCTTTCTTTTTAACACTTGATGTGAACGAAGTTGAAGAACCTGAACTGAGGGAAGTCGAACCACCCCAAACTTTAGCAATTCTATCCTTTATTTTCTGCTCAAAAATTTCAATGAGCTGCTTGTTGGCATTAACCAATTCCTGCTCTTTTTTTATTTGAGCTACGATTTGGCGTTGTGTTTCGATATCGGGAAGTGGAATTGGAAAGGCTCTCAGATTTCTTAAACTAACAAATGCCTGAGCTCCTCCTGCTGAAACTTGTTCGACATAGGTTTGTGCATTTTGAGATTGCAGATAGAAAAGAATGAACTTTTGTTCTGCCTTCCCTTGTGGCTTAATTAAACCTACATTTTTAATGCTAAAAACTCTCTTGTCATCAATTAAGCAACTCATTCCTCTGTTCGCTCCAATCATAGAAAAGATTATGTCTCCATATTCTACATTAGAACGTTTGATGATTTTTTCATGGTCTTCTTGTGAGATATAATTCACATTGTCGAATGACAACCCTTCTTTTGTAATATTCTTTTGAGTTACAAAAGGAATTCCGCCTTCCTGAACATATTTTGGTGAATCATGTGTTCCATCTCGAACATCACAAATTGAGTTCAACTCCACCATCTCCCAATCCGGGTCAATGTCTATTTTGGGTTTGTAGTGGGCTACTACGGCTTTGGCACCATCTATTATTTTTTGGTAGCCTTCTATTTCGGCTACTATTTCTTCCTGAATGGATAAGGGCGGAAGGGGGATTTGGAGTTCATTAATTTGTTTTAATGATAAATTATATTGAGCAACGCCTACTTTTAGAGATTCAATAACATGAAGAATATGTTCAGACTTCAATATAGCCCTGAGATAATTTGATAGTAATCGTTCGTTAGGACGTATGATCGAAAGAGCTTGGTTCGTATTGGCTGGCAACACATCCTGTGTAACTACAGCTGACCTGCCAAAAGCACCTGCAATTGAAAACAAAACATCATTTTCGAATAACTGCGACCTTTTAAGTGCTTGATGACATTTTTCTGAGATATAATTGAACTTGTCTTTTAAAAAAATTCCATCATCTGTAATAGATTCAATTTTTATAAAGTTGATTCCGCTTTCTTCAAATGCAAAGCCGATAGAAGTTGGAGTAGTTCCTTTAGTAATAACCTCTGTTAACTCACTAAGGGAAACCAAGTCATAACTAGAATTAGTTTCTAATTGTGCTTTATACCGATCACCACTTAGATTGTAATCACCATTGGCAGCTATTTCAGTTCTTAAAACCGCATGAGCAATTAATGAATCTGGTGATTGGCCTGTTGCTGCAAATTCATGGGTTAGGGTAATGGCTTCTTCCAACTGGCTGCCTTTTA
>JAGQWA010000163.1 GCA_020437725.1 Bacteroidota bacterium
CCATTTGTTTTCACAATGGCGAAAAAGTGTTAAGTACTTGGCAAACGTTGGTAAATCCTGAAGTAAACATTCCTGCATTTATTACTGCATTAACAGGAATTACTAATGAAATGGTTCAAGACGCTCCTCTGTTTAGCGAAGTTGCCGATGAACTTTACGACCTACTTCACTCACACATTTTTGTTGCTCACAATGTAGGTTTCGACTATGGTTTTATAAAAAACCATTTGGCTGATAACGACATTTTATACAACAGCAAAAGGCTATGCACGGTTAGGCTGAGTAGAAAGGTTTTTCCGGGGTTGAAGTCATACAGCTTAGGCCAACTTACTTCTCAATTAAAAATACCGATAAAAGATAGACACAGAGCCATGGGCGATTGTGAAGCAACAGCCAAGCTCTTTACGCTCATAAACCAACATGATAAGGATGGACATCTTGAAGCCATGCTAAACCGGAATTCGAAAGAAACCAGAATTCCAAGCAACGTAAATAAGCAAGAAATTGAAGCCCTACCTGAGAAACAAGGCATTTATTATTTCAAAAACCAAATGGGTGTAGTGATTTATGTTGGAAAATCGGCCAACATAAAAAAACGTGTACTTGAGCATTTTACACTAAACTCAACTACCCAACGCAGAACCAGGTTTGCAGAAGAAATTTTTAGCATTAGCTACGCTACCTATTCTGATGATATGATAACTGCTCTTATGGAATGCCATGAAATAAAACGGCTATGGCCCAAGTATAACAGTGAGTTTAAAAAGCGAAGCAATGCATACGGGGTTTATAGTTATGCTGACCAAAATGGCGTGGCCAGGTTGTATGTAAACAAACTTTTGCATAAATCAAAACCGCTAATGGTTTATTCTGACTATACTTCCGCGTTTAACTACGTTAAAAACAAGGTATTAGAATTTAATCTATGTCCTAAACATTCAGCCATTCAAGAACAAGATGCTACCTGTATTAATACAAATTGCAACGGCTATTGCTTAGCCAATTCTGATGTCAATTATAAAAGCAGATCAACTTCTGCTATTAATTCAATTTTAAATGAGAAACCCAGTTTTGCATTGGTTGGCGATTCTGAAAATGGAAAGGAGCCCATAGTGGTTGTTCATGAAGGGCATTATTTGGGTTGGGGCTATTTTGATGAAGAATTAGAACCAGAGAAAATTCAGGATATAATTCCGGCCTTGAATCGATTTAAAGAAAACATGGACATTCACCGTATTGTGAATCATTATGTAGCTACCGAAAAGAAGAAACTGATTGTGTTTAGCTCAGTTGAATTGGAAAATTGAAAAATTGACCGTTGAACAGGCCCGATAAGATGTAATTCCCCTTGGGCAGTATTCCCAAATTAAGTACCAACTGCTCTTTATAATCTTGAAATGAAAGAGGAATTACTGCGCCTTTTAAATGAATAATTTTTGGAAGATTGCTCAAATCCATCAAGCTTTTGTTTAGAAACAAGTACTTGCTTTTTTCTATTGAGAAAGGTAAGTCGTAATTCATCTTAGTAGTCATTCTAAAGGTGCACCCAATTGCACAATAACTACTTTTTTGACAATTACTATGCCAAGGCTAGTTTACTGGATATTTTAGGTCGTTAGCCAACAAAGTTTTCTCCCATTTTAATTTGCCCAGGTTATTGATAATTTGCATTTTCATGCTTCTATTTTTGAATTCACCACTAAAGTTGAGCAAGGCAAAATTTCTTTCACTAACTAGTGTTTCAGGCACTTGCAAGGTGTTGCCTTCATCTCTTGACATGTGCGTGCCTGATGTTAGCGGCGATGTGGTAAGGTCGTAAAGTGGGTATGCTCCTTCCCTTTCCAATTTTGACAACTCTGCATGGTGCCTATCTCCAGAAAGGAAAAACACCCCATTAATTCTCTCTCTATCTAAAGCGGCAAGCAGTCTTGCACGTTCTTCTTTATAACAAGCATAATTTTCATAAACAGCCGCATCATTAATAATTTGTCCTCCCGCACAAACAATTTTAAAATGGGCATTACTGGCTTTCAAAGCATTTATTAGCCAGTTCAACTGCTTCTCACCAAAATAATCAGGGTTTTCTCGCACGGTGTTGTTTGCATCGCGAAACCATCTATTGTCGAGCATAAAAAATTGTGCGTCGCCCCAATCAAATTGAGTAGCAACACAAGGCTCATCTTCAAAACCGTAAGTTGGGTTTCCCCAAAATAGCTGAAATGCATCAAGTGCTTTTTGCTTGTGTATGAACGACTTGTTATGATCATTTGGGCCATAATCATGATCATCCCAAATGGCATAGTTGTGTGTGCTAGAGAGTAGTTTTTGCAATTCTTTAATGCTGCGCGTGTGGGTATGCCGGTGCAACATTCCTGTAAAAGTGTTCCAATCTGGTTCTCTAAAATAGGTGTTATCTCCTAGCCAAACCATAACATCTGGTTTACTATCAGCTATTTTTTCGAAAATTCCATATTCGCCACCATAAGGTTTTCCTGGTCTATCTGTAGCTTCTTCGTTAACGTATAAACAGCTTCCTACGGCAACAGAAAAATTAGGCGGATCGGTTCTAAACTGCCAAAGCGGAAGCGATTTAAACTCAAGTGTTCTGTCTGTCAATTCAATTAAGTCGTAGTTTATATAAAGAGCGTATTCATATGTTTTACCTGGCTGAACTTCATCAGCAATTAATCTGGCGGTATAACCTTCCTTTTTGTTTGTTTGATAGGTTTCAGTTAAGAAAACAGGGGCTGATGTTCCTTTTTCCCAATACTTAAACTGAACGGTAGAAGGTTCATTTGTTTGAACCCAAAGCATTACTTCTTTCATTTCTGCATAGCCCAACATGGGCCCAGATTGCAAAAGCTTTTCTGACGATTGCTTTGGAGCAAATGCCCAAATTGCCAATAAAACCACAATAGCCGATAAAAAAATGCCTTTTTTCATGGTGGAAAAGTAGAAGTTGTATATGAATTAATTGCTACCAAAAAGTAATTGCTCTTTCTCAGCATTTTAACACAATTGTGCAAAACGTAGGTAATTTATAAAATGGGCAAAACCAATCTTTGGAGTACAGGTATTAAACAAACCGCAATGGAGGCAATTAAGCAGGTACAGCAAATAAGGGAAAACGTTAGGCTTTATAGAGACTTTTTAGATGTTCTTACATTAGCCAATCAGCAAAAACTTAACATTATTGTTCCAGATAGTATTTCTATAATTGATACGCTGTTAGACATAAAAGCAAATCCAAAAGGAACCACTCTGCTTATTAATAATCAATATGCCCGTAGTTATAGCGAATTAAGAATGTATAAAGGCGCTTTTAACAACTTAGGCAGCTTGCTTACATTGTATAAACTTCGGTTTGTTAACCAAAGCAAGGTTATTAACGTGAACTATGACAATACACTATGTTATACCACCAATAATTTGCGAATTCATAACATTGAGAATAAAGCCAAGTATTTAGCAGTAGCCATATTTGAAGATAGTAACTACGTAAGCACCAAAGTGTTTATGCGCGAAAATATGATTGAGTTACTTTCATTGTAGTTCAATTAGGGTTGCTCCATCGCCGCCATGGTCGGCGTGTTCGTATTCAAAGCTCTTCACGTTTCCATTACTTCTTAGGAATTCAGCAATAAACTTTTTTAGAATGCCATTGCCTCTGCCATGAATAATTTTCACTCTTTGATGATTAAGCACCACGGCATTATCTATCAAATCTTCTAGCTCGTGCAGAGCATCTTCGGCACGCATTCCACGCACATCAACCGTGTTGTTAAACTCCATTATGTAGTTTCTTACACTTACGCCACTGCTTCGCTTTAAAGGTTTTTGTTGCTCAGATAATTGAAGTTGAACCAAGGGCACTCTGGTTCTCAAATGATTAAACGCCACAATGGCCAAATTGCCAGAAATTTCTTCAACAATGCCGGTTTCAGTTCCGTCAATCATTTTAACAAAACTGCCAAGCTTTATTTTATCGTGGTCAGATTTAGATTGTAGAACTTGTTCTTCTAACCGCTCCACTTCAGATTCTACTTTACCCGCTTTCTTCTGAAGATTGGCTCTAATTTCTTTGGCAATTTCTTCTTGTGATTTTTTGTTCGACTTTAATGCTGCAAGCTGCTGTTCAAACTTTTTATTTTGGTTCTTTAGCTCGTTTTGAAGTTGCGTTTTAAAGCTCAACTCCATTTTCTTTTTGTTCTGCTTTAATTCATCTTTAAGCGCCTTATACTGCTCAGAAAGCTCTTTGTAGCGTTGTTCTTTGTTTTGGGCAGAACTTAATTTTTGCTCTAGTTCAATTTTTTCTCTTTCAAGTTGAAGCACAAGTTGCTCGTAGTTTCCGGCCTTGCTTCCAACAATATTCTTGGCATATTCTATAACAGATTTATTTAACCCTATACGTTGAGCAATTTCAAAAGCATAAGAACTACCAGGCCTGCCAATTTGAAGTTTAAAAGTGGGCAACATTTTTTCTTGATCGAATAGCATGCTTGCGTTGGCCATTGAGCTGGTTCGCTGTGCATAGAGTTTTAGGTTTGAATAATGCGTTGTAGCCAAACCAAATGCACCTTTTTGCATTAAATGATCCATAACGGCTTCTGCCATGGCACCGCCAAATTGTGGATCGGTTCCTGTTCCAAACTCATCTAACAAAACCAATGTTTTGCTATTTGAAAAATTCACAAAATGCTTTAGGCTTTTAAGGTGCGACGAATAGGTGCTCAAATCATTTTCAATAGATTGGTCATCGCCCATATCAAGAAATATCTTCTCGAACACGCTCATTTTGGAGTGCGCTTCAGTAGGAACCATAATTCCTGCCTGAAACATTATTTGCAGCAAGCCCACCGTTTTTAAACAAATGGATTTTCCGCCCGCATTAGGTCCGCTTACCATTAAAAAACGCTGATGTTTATCCAACTCCACATTAAGTGGTACCACCTTGCGTTTTTGGTCTTTAAATGCCGCCAATAATAACGGATGTTTGGCATCATTTAAAATGAGTTGCGTTTTCTTGTCCATTAGTGGAAATTCTCCACCTATTGAAATGGCATATTGTGCTTTAGCGGCAATAAAATCGAGTTTTCCTGCCAGTTTTTGGTATTGGCCAATGTGCTCAATATAAGGTCTAAGCTCGTTTGTAAGCTCACGTAGCACTCGAATTATCTCTTTCTTCTCTTCCTGCCTTAATTCAAACAAATCATTGCCTAATTCAACCAAACTTTGGGGCTCTATAAAAGTGGTTTTTCCGGTTGAAGACTCATCGTGAATAATGCCTTTTATTTGGCGTTTAAATTCTGAAAACATGGCCAATACCCTTCGGCCATTTCTTATAGATTGTTCTTCGGCGGTAAGCCAATTATTTTGTAGGCAATGCCTAAGCAGTGCATCAAACTTTTTATCTTGAATGGTTTCGGTTTTCTTTATCTCGCCCCTAATTCTAGTAAGTTCAGGAGAAATTTCGGGTCTTATGTCGCCCTTTTCGTTTAAAATGGCTTCAATACTCGCCAATATTGCTTTTTCGTATGGATAAAGACTTACCAGCATATTTAAATCTGGAAAGAGCTCATCGCCATTGCGCTGAAATAATTTTACCGCATAAGCCCATTGACGCAGGAATGTGCGGTAGCGAATAAATTCTTCAAAGTCTAAATAAGTGTTTTCAACCCTAATTCGCTCCAGTGTTTCTTTTATTTCGGGGTAAGATGTATCGGGCTCTAAAAGGTCTTTATCGGTTATGAGTTTTTTGAATTCCTTGGTTTGGTTAAGCAGCAAGGCAATGGCTTCTCTATCTGCCAATACGCTTATTTTACTTAGTTCTTCTTTACCTAATTCACTTCGGCAAAAAGTCTGTATTTGCTCTTTTATGGTTTCAAAGCCCAATTTAAATGGGGCATTTTTAGGATATATCTGGGCGCGATGTTTAAAATTCAAAACTTGTATTTATAAGTGATGCAAATTTGTGTAAATCATTAGGTTTAGTGTTATGCCAAGGCTCGGGTATTTTGCGGTTTTATTGCTTTTTATAATTGGCTGTTCAAAAAATGAAACTGCCCAAAGCAATAGAATTTCTATACCTTTAACTCCTTATATTTTGGTGCTTGGCATTGCACAAGATGCCGGATACCCGCAAATGGGTTGCAAAAAGCAATGCTGTAACGCTGTTTGGAAAGGCGAACAATCGCAAAGATTTGCCACTAGCTTGGCTTTAATAGACCCAACAACCAATGAAAATTGGCTATTTGAAGCCACTCCAGATATTAAGTTTCAATTGCAGCATTTGAATCGTTTTTCGCCTGAAATGAAAAACCTAAAAGGGGTTTTCTTAACTCACGCTCATATAGGGCATTACACCGGATTAATTCATTTTGGCAAAGAAGTGATGGGTGCAAAAAATCTACCTGTTTATGCCATGCCAAGAATGGCTGATTTTCTTGCACAAAACGGTCCATGGAGTCAATTGGTTTCTGAACAAAACATTAGTATTAAACCATTGCAATCAGATAAAATGGTTGCTTTAAATAGCAATTGTTCGGTTACGCCAATTCTGGTTCCGCATAGAGATGAGTATTCTGAAACTGTTGGTTTTAAAATCGCTTTTGGTGAGAAAAAGGCTTTGTTCATACCCGATATTGACAAATGGAGCAAATGGAACCGAGACTTTGCTCAAGAAATACAAAAGGTTGATTATGCCTTTATTGATGCCACTTTTTTTGGAGACGGCGAATTGCCAGGCCGCGACATGAGTCAAATTCCACACCCATTTGTAGAAGAAAGCATGGCATTGCTCAAAAATCTCTCATCAGAAGAAAGAGCCAAGGTTCATTTCATTCATTTAAACCATACCAATCCACTGCTTAATGAAAAAAGCCCTGAATACAAAAAAGTGCTTGCCGCTGGTTTTAAGGTAGCCTTGGAAGGTGGGGTTTATATATGAGTTTAAAGGAAACGTAGTTTCTAGTCGCTATTCACTATTCACTAATTGCTAGTCCAAAGTCTTGCTCCCAGGTCATTTCGAGCAGAGCGAGAAATCTAATGACATTGAAAAAGAAGTTCAAAGGGTAAAATTTAAAGTTTAAAGGAAACGCGGTGAACATGCCTAATTAGTGTTGACCACTTTTGAAGGTTTAACAATATTATTACTGGTTATTATAATCTTTTCTTTTT
>JAGQWA010000164.1 GCA_020437725.1 Bacteroidota bacterium
TCGGAGTTTGGTAATTAGCTAAGATTTAGCCGCTGCTTTAATATAGGCCTATATGCCCTGCTAACAGGTATTTTGGTTTTACCTAGCACTACTTGATTTTCTTCAATGGCCGAAATTTTTGAAAGATTAATGATAAACGATCTGTGGGTTTTCTGAAATTGTGAATTTGGCAATTTTTCTTCCATACCCGATAAGGTTGAATGAACTATGTGTTTTGTCTCATTTTCTAATCTAAGAATCACATAATCGTCCATTGTTTCAACATACCAAAGATCGTTAAGCACAATTTTAACGTGCTTTCCATCGCTTCTAACAAATATTTCTTTTTCAGGATTTGGCTCTGATTCAGCTTCCTGTTTAGATATTCTTTTTATGGCATCAATTAACCGTTTAAGCCCAACTGGTTTCACCAAATAGTCGGTTACTTTATACTCAAAAGCATCAACCGCGTATTCTTTGCTAGATGTTGTTAAGATTATTGACGGCAGATTGTCCATAATTGCCAAAAACTCAATTCCACTTAAATCTGGCATTTCTACATCTAGAAAAATAACATCTACCGAAGTTTTAGTTAAGAACGCCTTTGCATCAATGGCTGAAGAAAAGCTGCCAACTACGTCAACATCATCAAGCTTTTGGAGAAGGTATTCTAAAGAGTCTCTGCTTACTTGCTCATCGTCAACTACTATGGCTGTTAGGTTTCTATTCATTTTTTAATTTCTGGTAGAATTGTTCAACTCTTGGCAGGTCTTTATTCAGCTTTGGCAAAAAATCATCAATTAATTCAATGGCCTTATTGTTCTTATTCGATTTAAGGAGCGATTCAATTTCTGCCGCCAGATTAGATAGTTCTCGCAAACCTACCATTGCCAAGCTTGGTTTGCATTTATGCATGAGAGCGGTAACTGAGTCAAACTCATTGTTGTCTAAATAATCTGCCATTAGTTTCATGTTCTCTTTGTTCGAACTCATAAACGACTCTACCACAATGCGTGCATGTTCAGTATCTCCATCAAAATATTCTGAAAGCACTTGCCATTCTTCGTCATTAAACTTCCCCTGTTTTGACGTTTTCTTTTTGTTATCCTTGTCTTGGTAATTGGCATATTGAGAAATGACCCTTTTTAATTGGCCTGGGCTAAATGGTTTAATTAAATGACTGTTTACTCCGGCATATTCGGCCGCCCTTTGGTCTTCTAGTAAGGCAGACGCGGTTAAAGCAACAATGGGAGTTTCGCTGTTCAATACACTAAAATTTCTGATGTTTTTAGTTGCATCGTAACCATTCATTTTCGGCATTTGCATATCCATAAAAATGAGTTGATACTGCTCCTTTGCGCACAATTTCACTGCTTCTTCGCCATCGTAGGCAACATCGTAATCTACTTCCCAAGAATTAAGTAAGGTTAGCAAGTATTTAAGGTTTAAATAGCTGTCTTCAACCACCAGAATTTTGCCACCAAGTTGATTATTGTAGTCAACCACTTCTTCATTTCCTTCTCCTTTATTACCCATTATAGGTGCCACTTTAACGGTAAAGGAGAAAGTGCTGCCTTCGCCTACTTTGCTTTCGGCCCAAATTTTTCCGCCATGCAGTTGAACCAGCTCTTTGCAGATAGACAAGCCAAGCCCTGTTCCACCGTATTCAACCTTAATGGCCTTGTTTTCTTGCTGATACTTTTCAAAAATCGATGCGAGTTTTTCAGGCTCAATGCCTTTGCCAGTATCAATTATTTCAAATTGAAGTTGTGAATTTCCTTCACCATCAATAAGCACATTTACGTTAATGCTTATGGTACCTTTAGTGGTGAATTTTAATGCATTACCAATAAGGTTTAGAAGAATTTGATTTATTACGTTTTTATCAGCAAGTATTAATTCTGGCACTTGGTGGTCTATAAAAACAACTAGCTCGTTATCATTCTCTCTTGCTTTATAATCAAGCGTTCTTACAAGTGCATTTAATGATTCTCTAAGGTCGAATTCACTTTCGTTTAGCGCCAACTCACCAGCTTCAATTTTGCTAATGTCAAGCACATCGCTAATTAGCCCCATTAACACATCGGCGGCGTATTTAATATCGTCAACATATTCTTCTTGAATATCATTTAGCGAAGTGGTGTGAAGCAGGTTGGCCATGCCAACAACCGCATTAAGCGGAGTTCTAATTTCATGACTCATTTTAGCCAGAAATTCTTTTTCGGCCAACTGGGCTTTTTCAGCAGCAATTTTGGCTGATTTTAACTCAGCAGTTCGTTTTTCTACAGCCTTTTCAAGTTCTAAGTTTAATAGTTGCAGCTTCTCATTGGCCGCATAAAGTTCAAGCGATTTTTTTTCGAGAATTTCTTCTGCTTGCTTTCTTGCGAGCCTTTCTCTTTCAATTCGCTTTTTTAGCAACTCGGCATTGCTCACTTTAATGTTATTTTAAATTGAACTTGGCTGCCATCTTCGCCTAAAACCTGAGTATTAATCTCACCTTTTTGATGGTAATGTTCTAGTGTTTTTTCAATAAGTCCGTGTGCCAATGCATGCAGCTTTCTTTCTGATGTGTAGTGCATTACCATTTCTGTTTCTGTTTGAGAAATGATATTGAATTTTGGCAACTCAGCATCAGGATAAAGTTTAGCAACTTCTACATGAATATGGTTGTCTATTGAAGCCAAAAAGCCAAAAGAACCATTCTGAGCTTTAAAAAACTGTTGGTAATTTTTAGAAAACACATTAAATAAATGATGCCCAAATAACCGCAAGGCTAGGGCCGGATCCATTTCCTTTTTCTTGCAGAAATAAGTTAAGTAGCTTACCAATTCATTAAATGGATATGAACCTACGGCGGTATAAATACCACCTGAAGCCGGTTGGGTTTCTTCTATTAGTTCATCAACCATTTCATACCCAAAATTGTCTTCAATAAATTGAAAAAACTCAGTAAAAACTATTCCTTTCATCTTCTTATTTCAATGCTATAAACTTGCGTTCCATTCTTTGTAAAACTGTTCCAAGTAAACTTCCATAAAGACATGTCTTTCTGCGGCTAACTTTAAACCCGTAGCAGTTTGCATGCGGTCTTTCAAGTATAGCAATTTCTCATAGAAATGGTTAATGGTGTGGCCTTCATCTTTTTTGTACTCATGAGAACTTTGGTGTTTTTTGGGTGGAATATCAGGGTGGTAAAGCAGTCTTTTTCTATTGCCACCAAAAGCAAAAGCGCGTGCAATTCCAATGGCTCCAAGAGCATCTAGCCTATCGGCATCTTGCACCACTTTACCTTCTAAGGTGGGCATAGTAGTATCTACACCTAGCCCTTTAAAAGAAAGTTGGGTAATAATGCTGGCAATGGTTTCTATCATTTCATTGTCTAAACCTTGCTCCTTCATCCAATTATTAGCCTTTATGGGTGTTTCATCGCCATCTTCAGAAACCTTCCAATCGTCTAAATCATGAAGTAAGGCAGCCATTTCGCAAACAAAAAGATTGGCTCCTTCTATTTCAGCAATGGTTTTTGATGTATTCCAAACACGTTTTATATGCCACCAATCATGTCCGGTAGGTTCATTCTCAAAATATTGTTGAACAAAAGCTGCCGTATGCTGTAGTACAGTTTCCATTTTATAAAGTAAGAGTTGAATTATATTCGACAGGCAATTTTGTAAGAACATGTCAGAAATAAGAGAATTACTCAGAAAACATTTCCCCAACTTAAACGATCCACAACTTTTAGATGAGTTCGACCAAAGCGCTCAGATAAAAGAAATACCTGCTGGCCAAGCCATCATGAATTTTGGGCAACACATTAGGGAAATTCCTTTACTGGTTAGCGGATTATTAAAAGTGTACCGCGAAGACGACGATGGCAATGAGCTATTTCTCTATCACATAAATGCAGGGCAGAGCTGTGCCATTTCGTTTGTTTGTTCTTTTTCTGACAGAATAAGCCAAATACGCGCTGAAACGGTAGAAAATTCTGTATTCATTACCATTCCAATAGAAAAAATGGACAGTTGGATGCGCGACTATAAGAGCTGGTATTACTACGTGCTTGCTACTTACCGAGAGCGTTTTGAAGAAATGCTAAAAACCATTGACAGTATTGCTTTTCATAAAATGGACGAGCGTGTGCTTGAGTATTTAAAAAGGCATTCAAAAGTGCGTGGAACCATGAAATTGCAAATGACCCACCAAGACATTGCTTATGAACTTAACACCAGTAGAGAAGTAATTTCTAGACTGCTAAAAAAGCTAGAACAAAACGGCTATTTAAAACTAGGCCGAAACGAAATAGAAATGTTGGAGTAGTTGAATTTTACCACTTCGAACAAAATTGAAATTGAAACCCAATTTGGTTCTTTTTCAAAATGGAAAGCTGGTACTTTCGCGGGCTGAAAAAGAGTTATCAATGAGTGAATACCAATTAGCTTGTTTAGATTTAGAAGGCACCTGCATGGTAGATGCGGGTATTACCGAAACTTGCTTTATTAAAGCATGCGAAGAAACCAATATTGCCTTACCAGAAAACAAGACCAAAAGCATACATGGAATGGACGCTGAAAGCATTATTAAAGGCTTGTGGCGCGAAGAATTGGGTGATGACCATGTGGCTTTTCCGCACCGTGTAAAACAAACTTTTACCGCCTTTTGCAAAAACATTGATGCCGCTCTTGAAAAAGAATCGATAAAACTTACTCCAGGAACTAAAGAAGCACTTGAGTACTTCAAAGCACACAACATTAAAGTGGCCATTATTAGTGGTTTACACCGTTGGGCGGTAGATATTATTCTCGATAAACTCGGATGGTTAGATAGTCTTGATAACGACTATTTGGGAGAAGAAAATAGCCCTATTCAACTTTCAGTTTGCAGAGAAGATGTAGAATTTGGCAGACCAAAACCTGACCTTATTCAGTATGCCATTGACATGTTTGAGATTGAAGACCCAGAGCAAGTAATAACCATTGGCGATACAACCGGCGATTTAAGAAGTGCGCGTAAAGCACAAGTAGGCTTAAGCTTGGCAGTAGCCAACGGCAACAACAGCCGCGAAAAGCTTGAGAAAATAGATCACCATGCCATTTTAGAATCAATGGAAGACGTGCCTGCCCTTATGGAAAGAGCGATGGAGCAATAAGTCGATAGCTTTAAGTTAACAGATCACAGTTTTGCTTCAATTGCATTGAGGCAATCTTGAAAATATTGAAAAGGGGCGCTTGTTGGCGCCCCTTTTTTTGTACATTTTTAAACTGAAATGGAAGAAAAATATACGACTTATTACTTAGGTGCTGGAGCAAGCTACAATGCGCTCCCAATTTTAAATGAACTTAGTGACAAAATGATGTCGTTACGCTCACTACTTAGACAACATGGAGTATCATTGTCTCAAAGTTCTATGGACTTAGTTGAGTCCATTTATGAATTCGGTTCAAGAGCCAAAGAATTTGGTACTATTGATACTTATGCTCGTAAACTATGGTTAATAGAAGAATTTAAAGAGCTTAGCAAACTCAAATTGTGTTTAAGTGCCTTTCTGACTATTTGGTTTGAAATGGACAGAGTTGATTCAAAATCAAATCCACAACCTGATGTTAAACAACGAATAATCAAAGACATTAATACGAGTTATCAAAAAATTGATCTCCGATACATAAGTCTACTTGCAACTTTTCTAAAAAAAGGGCCTTCATTGTCAGACAATGTTCGCTTCATCACATGGAATTATGATTTGCAAATTGTAAGTGCATTCAGATACTTTATGAGGAATAACCCTTCTTTACGAGAAGTGAATGAACAAATTAGTTTTTTACCTAGTCAAGAAACTGATTTACAAATATGTCATTCAAATGGAATTTCAGGTTTTTATGAATTAAAAAAAGGTATAGGTTCATTTACCGAACGAACAAATAAAAGTAGTCTAGAAGAAATAATACCAGCTATCAGTTTTATTTGGGCAGAAATGCAACATGATAATATAAGTTTCAATAACCTTTTAACATATGCCTGGGAAAACAATGAACAGTCCCAAATTGTACGAAAAAGAGCTAATGAAATTTTAGAAAAAACAGACATCTTGGTAATCGTTGGTTATTCATTTCCGCCATTCAATAGATCAATTGACAAAGAACTTCTAAAAGACAAGCCCTTTACTCAAGTTATTTATCAAGATCCATCTGCATCTTGGGAGTTCCTAAATCAAACATTTGGAATAAAGCAGCAAAAAATTCAAATAGAAAGACAGGATATGAGGCAGTTTGTAATTCCGAATTCATATTAAAAAATGAGCTGATTACCTCCCTACTTTTGCCTTATGCTAAAAAACTGGCTTAAAAAGCACTTCACCATCCTTAAGGTCCGCGATAGACTTTCGCCACAAGTACAACTGCAACAACGACAGTTATACCATTATTATAAAGACCGTATTGCCAGTGGAAATATCCCAGCCTTAAATGAATGCGGACACCGTGTTTTTTCGCAATTTGAAGAAGATGGATTGCTGCTCTTCATTTTGGCAGCTATTGGAATGAAACACTTCACCTTTCTTGATATTGGCTCTGATGATGGCATAAATAGCAACTGCGCCAATTTGGCTTTTCATTTTGGATATCATGGTTTGTTTATAGATGGCAACCCCACAGCAATTGAACGTGGAAGAAGGTTCTACCACAAATACCCACACCCTTGGACATACAAACCCACTTTTAAGCAGGCCTTGGTGAAACGCGAGAACATTAATCAACTAATTGCCGATGCCGGTTTTGAAGGTGAAATTGATGTAATGTCTATTGATATTGACGGTAACGATTATTGGGTTTGGGATGCGCTTATGCAGGTTTCGCCTCGCGTTGTGGTTATTGAAACCCATATTGAGTTTGGTTTACGCGATATTGTAGTTCCCTATGACCCAAATTATGTTTTTCCGGGTAAACATCCGGTTTATCATGGCGCATCACCAGTAGCAATGGTTAACCTGGCTAAAAGAAAAGGATACCGTTTAGTTGGAGCTAACCAACTTGGTTTCAACTTCATTTTTGTAAAAAATGGCGAAGGAGAAGATGCTCTTCCCGAAGTTTCAGTAGAATCAGTACTTACCCACCCTTCTGTAAAAGCAGGCTACAAAAAATTTGAACCTATAAAAGATTGGGAATACGTTTCTAGTGGTGAATTTTGAGTCTTGAGTCTTGAGT
>JAGQWA010000165.1 GCA_020437725.1 Bacteroidota bacterium
AGGGGGTAAGTATTTCGGTTAACAAGAAAAAATACCAAACCAAAACCTGTAAAGTTGAGCGATTACAAGATGGAGAAATTTGGTTTCCTGAAAGAATTCCAGCACCCAGAATAAAACACGGTTATTCTTGGATTTCAATTTCGCTTATAGAAGGCAAAAACAGACAAGTTAGAAAAATGACCGCCGCAGTTGGTTTCCCTACTTTAAGACTAGTGCGTGTTTCAATTGAAGATCTATCGCTTGCAGGTTTGCTACCTGGCCAGGTTAAATCTTTTGACAGAGATGAAGTATATAAGCTTCTTAAACTGGACTAATTGGCAACTTCTAGAAGCCCGTCTGTAAGCCAATCGGCAATAGCTTGTCGGTTACTTACTATGGTAAAACGATCTTGGTCTTTAGGGTTTTGAATATTACCCAACTCTAAGTAAACCGTGGTAGGATGTGTTTCGCGAAGCATAAATAAATCTCTGCTGCTTACATCGCCATTATAGCCGCGCCAAGGGTTGTAATAATCATACTTGTCTTTAATGGTTTTTCTCAGCGTTTCGGCCACGGCTTTGCCGGTTGTGCTTTTTGGATGATGATAAAAAAACATGTCAACCCGCGTTTCTTCATTTCTTGAATCGATGTGTATTGGAATGCAAAGCTGCTTTTTGCCTTGATTTTTATATTCAGCATAAAGAGCGTTCACGGCCTTAGCTCTTTGTTTAAGTCGTTGGTTTTGGTTTAAAGGAATGGCTTCATCTTTCCAACAAGTTTCGTCGTTGTCGCATTCTAAAAATGGTTCGTCTCTAATACCATCATTAGGATCTCTAATAATTAAGTAGGCAATGGCACCATGCTCAAGTAAGTTGCGGGCAAGGCGCAAGCAGATGTCATATGCGTATTCGTCTTCGCTTACTTCTTTACCGTTAATGGTGGCCATAGCACCAGGGTCTGGCCCACCATGGCCAGAAATGATGTAGAAAACGTGGTCTTTTAGAGCATTGTCAATGGGGTCTATATCGGCATATTTTTCACCAAAAATTGGAAATTGGCCTTGTGTTAATACAGGTTTGTCAATGCTTTTTAATTCGCAGTTGGTATAGCTGTATGGTACCCAAAGCTCTTTGTTTTTTCGGAAGTCTTCATTCTTTAAACCATTCTTAAACATTTGGTCGTTGTAGTCTTGAATGGCTGTTGCTAGCTTTAAATTTTCTGTGTTTACTGATGATCTTATGCTCTTGCCATCGAAAGTGTGAACCGTAATGGGCAATTGATAAACTTGATTTTTCTGCAGAGCATCATCATTATGTAGGTCGTTTATTTTGAAGAAATATTGCAAGTTGCAGTTAGCCTGGTCTAGCTGGTATTTTCTCATTATGGCATATATGCCATCGCCAGCTTGAGCCACGTATTTTAAATGTGCGGGAGCATTGTCAACTGCTGTAATTGCGATAAGAGCAAATAATAAAAGACTGTATTTGAGAAACTGCTTTACCATAATAAGTTTCGATATTACAGAAACTGTTTTGGGCTATTTGGTTTCGGTTTCCACACACTGGGTAAAGCAAAATACATAGGATTGCCATTTGAATTATGCGGCCACTTTTTCTTTTTTAGTTTGGTGCACAATTTTCTTATACAAGTCGCTAGGGTTAAATGGTTTAGAGCAGAAATCGTTCATTCCAGATTCGAACATCATGTTTTGTTCTTCTAACATGGCCGAAGCCGTAAGCGCAATAATTGGTATTTGTGCCTTTTCAGGATTGTCCATTTTTCTAATAATTCTTGTGGCAGTTGCACCATCCATTATTGGCATCTGCAAATCCATCAAAATGCAGTCAAAATCCATTTCCTTAATTAAGTCAATGGCTTCTTGGCCATTAGTGGCTTCGTAAATATCAATATCCCATTTGTCTAAGAATTTAGAAGCAATTAAACGGTTCATTCGGTTATCGTCAACCAATAAAATAGATGTTCCTTCAAGACTAGAGAATACTTCTCTGTTTACTTTAGAAAGAACTGGCCTGTTAGAACTTTCTGCCTTTTCTAATGAGAGTTCAAAACTGAAAGTTGTGCCAACACCAAATTCACTTTCTAGCTTTATTTCGGCGTTTTGTAGTTCTAATAATTTTTTGGTTATTGAAAGCCCTAATCCAGTGCCGCCAAACTCTCTGGTTGTGCTAGAACTAGCCTGTGAGAATTTTTCAAATACTTTTTCTTGTTGGTCTTTAGGAATACCTATGCCCGTATCAATCACTTTAAATTCTATGGTTGAAACGTTTTCATGATGTTTCTTTTGCAATAATTGAATGGTAACAGAGCCTTCTTTGGTGAATTTAACCGCATTGCCAACCAAATTATTAAGAATTTGAGTGAGTCGTGTTGGGTCTCCAACTACGTTTCGTGGCACATCTTCGTCCATAATCACTTTAATTTCAATGCCTTTGTCTTGGGCCTTAACATGCAGAGCCTCTTTTACAGATCTAACCAATTGGGTTAGAGAAAAATCTACTTTTTCGAAAACGATTTTACCGGCTTCTATTTTGCTAAAGTCTAGAATGTCATTTATTAGTGCCAATAAGTTTTCGGCTGAAAACTTGAGGATATTTAAGTTATCTACTTGATCGGGTTTGGGGTCTTCTTGCAACAAAAGGTGGGTCATTCCAATAACTGCGTTCATAGGAGTTCTAATTTCATGGCTCATGGTGCTTAAAAACTCGGCTTTGGCCTTTGATGCTTTTATGGCTTCTTCTTTTGAAACTAACGCTTCTTCGGTTGCGGCTATGGCTTCTTCTTTTGCTTCTTCAGCTTCTTCTTTTGCGGCCAAAGCTGCTTTCTCAGATTTTTCTAATTCTAAGTTGGCGGCTACTACTTTTCTTTTTTCCAAGGAATAATTCATGCGCAAGTAGTTAACCAAGCCAAGCGAGAAAAACATGGTTAGAAAAGTGGCAATTGAATGATTTATTACGGCGTTTAGGGTAATGGTATCTGGCCCGCCAAACATGAGTGGATCTTGAGATTGATATGCCGTGATTACACCAAGGGTTACAAACATTATGGTAGCAATGGCAATGTGATATCTTAATCTAAATATGGTAAGATAAATCATGAAAATGAGAAGAAAATAGAAACCTACAGTACTGGTAATACCTCCAGTGGTTAATAGTAAAAAGGTGAGGATTCCATATGTAAAAATTAGGTATATCATTCTCATGCGCTGAGACCTAATTTTAAAAACGCGAGAAGCCACATACAAAGAACCTGAAACCAAGGCGGCAACTATTGGCCCAATTGTGGCTGTGGTACTAGTATGGTCTATAAAAAAGTTTGCAATTACGTTTAATATGCTAACAATGGCAGTACAGAACGATGCTGCATTAAATATTCTGCTGTCTATCTCAAATTCATCAGATTTTCCGCTTACAAAGCTGAAACCATAAATGGAATAGTTTTTCATCTTAGTTATATTTTGCCGGCTTCAAACATGGTGAAATTACTAGAAACAAAGACGAATTAGGATTATTTGTCGATGAAATTTGTCTTACAAAAAAGTCTTTGTCTTGGCTACAAGCAAAAAAAGAGCCTGTTAAAAGGCTCTTTTCTTCACTTAACTTAAATTTTATAGAGAATTAGTTTACCGCTACTAATAATTCGGCAATGGTTTGTTTAAGTACGTTTTCGTTTATTGGTTTAGAAACGTGCTTGTTAAATCCCATTTCTATAATCTTATTTTTAGTTTCTTGAAGCACATCTGCCGTTAATGCAACTACTGGAATTGCAGATTTGGATGTTTTTAAATTTCGAATGGCTTTTACGGTTTCGAAGCCATCAAGTTCTGGCATTTGAATATCTAGTAAAACTATGTCAAAGTCATAAGTTTCTAATTTTTCAAGTGCTAGCTTACCATTCTCAACAATTGTTGTTTTTACGTTCCATTGTTTTAAAATTTGCCCAATAACCAGTTGGTTAAATGGTTCATCTTCAGCAATAAGTACTTTGCAGTTTTCAAATAAATGAGTATTGTTTGCATCTATTTTGGTTGGTGCTTTTTGGAATTTTTCAGTGCCAACTTTATAGGGCAGAAGCAGGGTGAAGGTGCTACCAATTCCTTTTTGGCTTTCAACCTTTATTTCACCGCCTTTTAACTGTGCAAGTTGACGCGAAATAGACAAGCCTAATCCCGTTCCGCCATATTTGCGGCTAGTGTTTACGCTGGCTTGCTCAAAACTCTCAAAGATGTTTTTTAGCTGATTTTCGGTCATTCCAATTCCAGAATCTGTAATAGAAAATTCAATTAATGCCTTTTTTGATTCAATTGATTTTAGATTTAAAGAGAATTGTATGGTGCCTTTGTTGGTAAATTTTATGGCGTTTCCAATAATGTTTACCAATATTTGATTGAGTCTAAAGGGGTCGCCAATTAATATTTTAGGCACTTGTTTTTCAATAAGATAGCTAAAGTGCAAGCCTTTTTCTTGAGCCTTTGAATTATATGTAGTGTGCAAAAGTTGAATCATTTCATGCACATTAAATTCTATAGACTCTAACTTAAGTTTTCCGGCTTCTATTTTCGAAAAATCTAAAATATCATTTACCAGAACAAGAAGATTGTCGGCACTGTATTTAATTGCTTTTAGGTTTTCTTCGGTTTCTGGGTTGTTTTTTTCTTTTAAAAGAAGATTTGTTAACCCAATAATGGCGTTCATTGGGGTTCTTATTTCATGGCTCATGTTGCTTAAAAAGTCGGCTTTGGTTACAGCCGCATTTTCTGCATATCTCTTAGCATCAAGCAATTGTTGTTCAAATTTTCTGCGTTCTGTAATATCTATTGCATTTCCTAGTACCTGCGATACTTTGCCATTATTATTTCTTTTAAACGCCGTTTCGTAAGAATAGAACCAAATAAAATGGCCTTTTTTATGGCGCAGTTTAAACTCATGTTCAAACACTTGTTGATCGTTATTGCTGTGCCTAATTTTTTTATGATGTGCTATAAAATTTGGGAGATCGGCGGGGTCAACAATTTCATTAAAAAGGGCATTTCCTAAATTTTCTAGTTCTTCTCTTGTATAGCCTAAAACCCTTGCAGATTGTTCGCTATAAAAGGCATTGCTGCCATTTTCTAAATCATTTACATAAATTAGGTTGGGTGAGGAAAGGCTAATTTTTTTAATAAAATCGTCTTTCTCCTTTGCCAGTTTTTCAGCGGCCAGTTTTTCGCGTTTTAGGTTAAGATGGCGATTTATAGAATGAAATACTTTTCGCAAGTTTTCTGGCGTAACTTCATCTTTGGTAAGATAATCGTGTGCACCGTGTTTCATCATTTGCACTGCCAGTTTTTCGTCTCCTTGAGAGGTTAGAACGCAAACCGGCAATTCGGGCTTCTTAATTTTTATTCTCTTGAGTAGCTCTAGGCCATCAATTCCGGGTAATTGGTAGTCTATAAAAGCACAATCGTACTGGGCTAAGGTTAAAGACTCTAAAGCTTCGTCGGCATAATTAAAATCAGCAATTGTACTTGCAATGCTGCTTTGCTTTATGGCTCTTTTAAAGGCCATTATGTCAACGTTATCGTCGTCAACCAGCAATATGTGAATAGAGTTAATAGGCATGGTTTTTAATCTGGGTATTCACACAGGGTCCAGTAATTCTGTAGTACAGAAACTGAGGAGATAAAACTTTGAATAGATAGTGGTTTTAGAATATAGCCTGCAACATTAAGATCATATGCATTTATTTTATCAGAGTCATGATTACTTGTGGTCATAATAAAAACTGATAACCTTCTCAGGGAATGATTATCATGATTTCGCAAAGCTTTTAGGAAATCTATTCCACCCATTTTGGGCATATTTAAATCGAGAAGAATAATTTTTGGAATTTCATCATGGGATAATGATTCTAAAAGTTGTAAGGCTTCTAGGCCATTGCCGGCCACGTGTAATTTGTTAGAAATGTTATTTTTTTTAAACGCTCTTTTTACGTTCATAACATCTACTAAATCGTCTTCTACTAATAGAATTGATAATGGTTTAATTGACATTTTGCTGTTTTTTGGTGTAAACTTTAGGCCATGAGAAATTAAAGGCAGCACCACCTAATTCTGAGTCATCTATATAAAGTTTGCCTCCTTTATCTTCAATTATTTTTTTAACTATTGCTAAACCTACGCCGGTGCTTTCTACTTCGTCTCGGGCATTTAAGGTTTGAAATATTACAAAAACTTTTTCTCTAAATTCTTTGGCAATACCAGGCCCGTTGTCTTCTATTCTAAAATGATGGAATTGGCCATTGGTTTTTGAGCTAATTTTTACTTGCGCCAATTCTTTGTTATTGTATTTAAGAGCGTTAGAAATTAGGTTGCTAAAAACTTGATCTAATGCTACTTTTTCAGTTTCTATTATGGGTAAGTTTTCATCAATTTCTATATTGGCTTTATATCCATCGCTTAAAGCATCGGTAATTTCTTTAACCAATTCATTAAGGTCAACAGTTTGTTCTGTGGCTGTAATTCTACCGGCTCTTGAGTATTGTAAAATGCCATTAATTAGGCCTTCCATTCTAAGTACCCTGCCTCGTAATAAGGCAAATTGTTCATGAGTGTCTTGGTCCATTTTGTCTTCAAGATCTTCTTGAATCCAAGTGCTAAGGTTATTAATGGCCCTAAGTGGCGCTTTTAAATCGTGCGAAACGATGTAGGCAAATTGATCAAGTTCTTGATTAATTTTCTCAAGGTCTTTAATGTATGCGGCTTCTTTTTCTTTGGCCTTTTTTATGGCAGTAACATCTCTGCTTACACCAACCAAACCTTTTACCATGCCATTTTGATCTTGAATTACGGCCTTTGTGGTTTCTAGTAAAACCTTCTCTTTGCCTTCTATTTCAATCTCGCCTTCAACTGTTCTAGTTTGCTTTAAGCGCATTAGCTCTTTATCGTCTCTAATAATTGCTTCGGCCACAGCTTTTGAGTGCAAATCAAAATCGGTTTTTCCTTCAATTTCTTTGGGTGATATATTTAAGAACCTGGCCATTGATTCATTTCCCATTTCATATACACCATCTATATTTTTATAGAAAATAAAATCTGGAATATTGTTCATAACCGCACTCAACTTGGCTTCTGAGCGAATAAGGGCTTCTTCTTGAAGCTTGCGCTCGGTAATTTCACTTTCT
>JAGQWA010000166.1 GCA_020437725.1 Bacteroidota bacterium
CTGTTAAACACCCATTTCCAATTGAGCAATGCAGCTGATAGCGCAATAATATCAAGTATTATAAGTCCGTACCTAAGAATATCTTCTCCCAAAGCCTGTATTAAAACTTGGTTCAATATAACGAAAAAAAGGTGCTGCCTAAAAAGTTATTCGTCATCTTGAATTTATTTCAAGGTCTCGTTTTTCGGTTTGTAAACCTATCAACAAGATACTGAAACCAGTTCAGTATGACGGTAATTCACTTTTTAGATAGCACCTTATCCTATGCTCTTAGCTAAACTCTCTAAAGAGTGCCTCTATTTTCCTGCTCACGTTCAATGGCTTCGAACAAGGCTTGAAAATTGCCTTTACCAAAACTCCATGCTCCTTTTCTTTGAATAATTTCAAAGAACATGGTTGGTCTGTCAACCACGGGTTTGGTAAACAATTGTAGCAAATACCCTTCGTCGTCTCTATCAACTAAAATGCCGTGCTCTTTAAGAACTTCTACGTCTTCATCAATTTCGCCAACTCGGCTTTTTAAATCATCGTAATAAGTGTTGGGCACGTATAAAAACTCTACGCCTCTATCGCGCATGGCGCTAACTGTAGTAACTATATCGTCAGTAGCTACAGCAATATGCTGGCAACCAGCACCCTTGTAGAACTCAATATATTCTTCAATCTGCGATTTTTTCTTGCCTTCAGCTGGCTCATTAATAGGGAATTTGATTCTACCATTTCCATTACTCATCACCTTACTCATAAGAGCGGTGTACTCGGTAGAAATGTCTTTGTCATCAAACGTTACTATCTGAGCAAAACCCATAACCTTGGCGTAAAAATCTACCCAAGTATTCATCTGGCCCCAATCAACATTACCCACCATATGGTCAATGTATTTTAAACCAACTGGTTCCGGGTTGTAATGCGATTTCCACTCTTTATAACCTGGCATAAAAATGCCATTATACTCGTTTCTTTCTACAAAAATGTGAACAGTTTCGCCGTAGGTATGAATACCTGATCGAACCACATAACCATCTCCATCTTCTTCGCGAGTAGGCTCCATAAAGCTTTTGGCTCCGCGCGAAGTGGTTTCTTCCCAAGCCTTTGTAGCGTCTTCAACCCAAAGAGCAATTACCTTAACACCATCGCCGTGTTTGTTAATATGCTCATTAATTGGACCATCAGGAGTCATGGGCGTGGTAAGTACCAGCCTAATTTTATCTTGTTGAAGAACGTATGAAGTTTTGTCTTTTACACCAGTTTCTAAACCAGCGTAAGCAAGGCTTTGAAAGCCAAATGCCGTTTTATAAAAATGAGCTGATTGCTTGGCATTGCCCACATAAAGCTCAACATAATCGGTACCTAATAATGGAAGAAAGTCTTCTGCTTCTTCAAAAATCTTGTCGGTGCCGTATCTAACGTTTTTTATTCCAGTTTCCATTCTGTGAATTTATCTAAATAATTAATGAATCCAAGACTTGTGGTAATCAGCTTGCTGAATTTCCAGAGCCTGTTTGGTTACCTGCAAAGGTTTAAAAGTATCTACCATAACAGCAAGTTCTAGCGTTTCTTTTTGGCCAATACTTCTTTCATAAGCACCAGGGTGTGGTCCGTGTGGAATTCCTGCCGGATGCAAGGTAATGGCACCGCGCTCAATATTGTTTCGGCTCATAAAATCGCCATCAACGTAATAAAGCACTTCGTCGCTATCAATATTGCTGTGGTTATATGGAGCCGGAATGGCTTCAGGATGATAATCATACAATCGTGGGCAGAAAGAGCAAACCACAAAAGCACTTGTTTCGAAAGTTTGGTGCACGGGTGGTGGCTGATGAACACGCCCAGTTAAAGGCTCAAAATCGTGTATAGAAAAGGCGTAAGGATAATTATACCCGTCCCAACCTACAACGTCAAATGGATGCGCAGCATACACATATTGGTGTAGCATTCCCTGTTTTTTAACCTTAATGAGAAAATCGCCTTTCTCATCATAAGTCTCCAGTTTTTCAGGCGTTCGCAAATCGCGCTCGCAAAATGGCGAATGCTCTAGCAATTGGCCAAACCAGTTTCTATAACGTTTTGGGGTGTATATGGGGTGAAACGACTCTATAACAAAAAGCCGGTTGTTTTCTGTTTCAAAATCTAGCTGGTAAATCATTCCACGCGGAATTACCAAATAGTCACCATATTCAAAATCAATGTTCCCCAAAAACGTTCTAAGTGTACCCGTTCCTTCATGAACAAACAACACTTCGTCGGCATCGGCATTTTTGTAGAAATAATCTCTGAGCGACTTATTAGGCGCCGCTAAAGAAAGGTGCACATCGCTATTAACCAAAACCGGCACTCTAGAATCTAGATAATCATCGGCAGGCTTGGCCTTAAAGCCCGATAGGGCAATGGATTTCATGTTTTTGGCAATGGCAATTTCTGGAGCCACATTTATGCTTTCTAGCACATCTTTCACCATAGTTGGCGGATTGTGATGATAAAGCAACGACGACATTCCATCAAAACCTATGGTGCCAAACAATTGCTCATGATAAAGCGAACCATCAGGTTTTCTAAAAGTGGTATGTCTTTTATGAGGTATTCTACCCAGCTTTTGGTAAAAGGGCATATTAAATCAATTTTGGTGCGAATATAATTTTAGGTTCAACTACCAAACATGACCATAGTCAGCCTATCATTTAAAGTAATTCTTGCGGAAGTTCACTTTCGGGCAAATGCCACAAATCAGGAGTCCACAACTTTACCAAAGTGAACAACTCTCCCATTTCGCGGTAATAATGCCTATCGAAAAAGGCATTTATCTGTAGCAATCGTTCTTCTTTTTCGTTTGAATAGTGGAAATAGTCTTGAAAGAAATGAACATTCTCAGTATCGGCTTTTCCATCTCGCCATTGTTTAAGCACATCTTTATTCTGAGAAGAAAATCCAAGAATGCTGAAATCCACATTGTCGTTTTGCTTTCCAAGAATCGAAGTATTTTCTGAGATTTTGTTCAACATGCTCAAACCCGACTGCTTGAAATACATGTCGCTGTCAACATACAGAAAATGAGCGCTTTGCTTTTCTGAAGCCAAATCGAACAACACTTGATATTTCATAGCTTTTAAGTCATTATATCGTTGCTGAACCTGTTGTTTATCTAGCGCAATTATCTCAACCCATGTTCCAAAATAGCCTTTAAAAACTCGTGGCTTGTCGGTAATAATTAAGGTTTTGTATTTCGGAATTTCTTCGTTTAAGCGGCATTGAAGCGATAGAAATGAAAGCACAGTTTGTTTAGACCATGCGGCGTCACCAACTGATATTAAAACTACGTAATGTTCTTTTTCCATTAAAGGCTGTTTTCAGCTTTTGGGGTATGCAAACTTCTTCATTTTGCAACTCTTTATTTGCGTTGTGTTGGCAATTCTAACAGCTTAAACACGCAGAGTGTTTAATTTGCCAGCACATGGCATTGAATTACCTGTTTATTGCTTTTTTCATTGTGTCGTTTTTGCTCTGTATTGTAAAAACGGTAATTGGCATTTTTTGGCCAGAAGTAGCTTTTGGCGATGCTGAAATATTCAGCGCCGCGGTAAAAAGCACTTTCGATATGGCCGAAACAGGCTTCAAAATCTCAATCGGCTACGCTGGTGCATTTACCCTTTGGTTAGGACTTATGAAAGTGGGTGAAGAAGGCGGCGTAATTGATAAACTCAGCAAATGGGTATCGCCACTTTTTAGTAAACTCTTCCCAGAAGTGCCAAAAAATCATGCCGCACACGGCGCCATGATGATGAATATTTCAGCCAATATGCTGGGTTTAGACAATGCTGCAACACCCATGGGGTTGCGCGCGATGAAAGAGCTGCAAGAAATAAACCCTAATAAGGAACGTGCTTCAAATGCACAGATCATGTTTCTGGTACTCAATACTTCTGGGCTCACCATCATTCCGCTGAGCATAATGGTAATAATAGCAGAAAGAAGTCAAGGACTGATTAACCCTACCGAGTATTTTCTACCCATTTTGGCCACTACTTTTAGTAGCACGCTTGCGGGGTTAATCGCTGTCTCACTGGTTCAAAAATTGAAGCTTTACCAGTACCGTGTTGTTTGGCTTTATTTAATTGGAATTTCAGTTTTTATGGCAGGAATGGTATTGGTTTATCAATACTTGGCTGAACAAGAACAATCCATTTTTACCAGCATTTTGGGCGGTGGTTTAATTCTGGGGCTCATTACTTGGTTTGTTTGGAATGGCTATAAAAAGAAAATAAATGTTTACGATACCTTTATAGAAGGCGCTAAAGAAGGATTTGGTGTAGCTGTAAAAATTATTCCCTTTCTAGTTGGTATTTTAGTGGCAATTGGCCTTTTTAGGGTAAGTGGTGGACTTGATTTAATCACCGATTTTTTTGCCTTATTTGTAAATGATGATATTGCTCAATCGCTACCTACGGCATTAACTAAACCATTTAGTGGTGGTGGAGCAAGAGCCGTTATGATTGAAACAATTGACAGTCAAATGAAGGCAGTTTATGATCTCTATAAAGAAACAACTCCTGAAATAAACCCAACCCTTCTTGAATCAAAATCGATTTTAGAAGGTATGAAAACCATTCCTTCTCGCATGGTAGCCATTATGCAAGGTTCAACCGAAACCACATTTTATGTGTTAGCTGTTTACTTTGGTTCAGTTGGAATTAAAAACACTCGACACGCAGTTGGTTGCGGACTAATTGCCGATGCTGCTGGCATTATTGCAGCCATTTTTATGACTTACCTATTCTTTCAATAATTTGAAATATGATTTCGCTCCAAAACGTTATTACCACTCTCCTTTTTAGTTCACGAAAAATGGCAAGAGTTTTCTTTTTTCTTACTCTAATTAGCTCAATAACATTTACGGCTTGCAGGACTGGTAAGCTTCCGGTTACCAAAAACAATGCGGTAATGCTTTACGAAAAGCAGAATTATAGCGAAGCCGTTAAAATGCTTGAGAAGCTTAACAAGAAGGCTAAGGAAGAAGAAAAGAAACTGTACACCGATATGTTGGCTGATTCTTACACCAAAATGAATGATTATAAGAATGCCGCCAAACACTTAAAATCTTGCATTAGCCTATTTCCAAACAAAAGAGAATACCGTTTGCAATACGCCAATATGCTTATGGGCATGGAAAACTATCCTGAAGCCATTAATCAACTCAATGAATACATAGCCCTGGTACCCGGCAATAAAGTGGCAGCAGAAACCAAAAAAATGTGCGAATTGGCCATTCAACTTCAAGGTCAGGGCACCGGTTTTACGGTTGAATCAATGATTGATCTCAACACCAAATACAATGAATATGCACCTGTTTCGCGCCCTACTGGTTTGTATTTTACTTCTGACCGACCAGATGCCACAGGCGAAAACAAAAACACCTGGCTAGGTACCGAATATGCCGACATTTTTGTGAGCCGAGTAGTTGACAACGAATTTGAGAAGCCCCGACCAGTTGGCGAACCCATTAGTACACCACTAAATGAAGGGGTTTGCAGTTTTAATGAGCAAGGAAATATTATGGCCTACACCATGTGTAAAGATGCCGGGTTCGACTCATCATGCGCTATTGTAGTGCTAAGAAGAAACCGTGGTGCCTGGGGCAAACCAGAAGTACTTTCTTTTTCATTGAGAAAAGGATTTGTGTTCGGTCATCCTGCCCTTTCACCAAGTGGAAACACCTTGGTTTTTTCAAGCAATCTAGCCGGTGGCGAAGGCGGCCATGATTTATGGATTACCAATTTTGAAAATGGAAATTGGTCAACCCCAGCCAACTTGGGTTCAAAAATAAATTCAGCAAGAGATGAAATGTTTCCCGTTTTCACGAATGAAAACACGCTTTATTTCTCTTCAAATGGGCATCCAGGTTTTGGCGGGTTAGACATTTTTAAATCCATTAAAGTAAACGGCAAATGGAGAAAGCCGGACAACCTTTTGGTGCCTTTAAACTCTGGTGGCGACGATTTTGGGATTACTTTTAACGAAGACGGAAGCACTGGCTATTTCAGCTCTAATAGACCCGAAAGCGAAGGTGATGATTTGTATAAATTTACCATGCAAACACCACCACTTTGCAAAATTGAAGGACAGGTGTTTAGCCAAGCAACCAAAAAGCCGCTTGCTAATTCAACAGTTTATTTAACCGATTTGGTTGCTAACAAGGTGTATTCTATACCTACTGACGAACGTGGCTCTTATCAGGCATATATCTGTTATGATAGAGATTATAAGCTTGATGCCTACCAGAAATATTATACCAACAACCAACCTAAACCAAGAATTACCACTCGTGGGCTCAAATTTGAAAAGACGTTTACCCAAAATTTCTTCTTAGATAAATGGGTGATTGATGAAATTCGACTTGAAGGAATTCTCTACGATTTAGCGAAGGCTGACATTAGGCCTGATGCGGCCGTGGTTTTAGACTCTTTGGCCAGAATTCTTACCATTCATTCATACTTGGTGGTTGAATTATCATCTCACACCGATTGCCGTGGCGATTCTGCTTATAACTACAATTTGAGCCAACAAAGAGCAAAAAGCTGTGTTGATTATTTGGTTTCAAAAGGCATTGAAAAAGACCGTCTTGTAGCTCAAGGTTACGGCGAAACCAAGCTTCTAAACAATTGTGCCTGCGAGCAAGAAGGCGACCCAGGTTATGATTGTACCGAAGAGCAACATCAACGCAATCGCCGAACTTCATTCACCATTCTGAGAACTGACTACAAACCTTTAGACGAACCTGAATTTGGAGAACCGTATTTAGAGCCGGAGTGTAATTAGACTTTAGTAAAAAGCTGAAGGTGAAAAGTGAAAGGTATTCTTCTTGACAACGTTAAAACGTTGAAAGTTAAAAGGTTAAAAGGTTAAAAGGGCTTTTTTGTTAAAGGTCTAAAGTGAAAAGTGAAAGGTATTCTTCTCGACGAACGTTAAAATGTTGAAGGTTAAAATGTTAAAAGGGCATTTTTTGTTAAAGGTCTAATGTTAAAGGTGAAAAGAGTTTTTTTAGGTTAATGGGTAATGGTTAAAGCTGAATGTCCTTTATGTTAAAACACTGAAAATTAAAATGTTACAAGAGATTTCATAGGTCAAAGTTTAAGGGCTTACGTTAAACGTTTTTCGCATCATCT
>JAGQWA010000167.1 GCA_020437725.1 Bacteroidota bacterium
TGCTCATACACTGGTATCGCCAAATTTAGCCTCGCTGCTGACGGAAGTAATTATTGGCGCATGGATGAGACTGCAGGATTTACATGCAAGCCATTAACAGGCAATATTGATGTGTATTTTGATTAGGAGTTAAGAGACTTTATGGATTGAAATATTACCCTTGCTCCATCTCTTCAAAAAAGAAACCCATTAGTTTGGCAAAATCTGTTAGGGTTACAATTCCCACTAAATTGCCATTGTCTAAAACAGGCAAACTTCCAATTTCGTTATTGCGCATTATGTGGTAGGCTTCAACCGAAAGCATGTGTGGAGTGGCTGTAAGTAGCTCGGTCATCATTACTTCGCCAACAGTTGTTTGGTAGGTAACCTTATCAGTTCCGCAAATAGATAGCAGCTTATCAGACGTTAGCAAACCAATTAATTTACCCTTTTTGTCTTCAACCGGTAGATGATGAATATTGCTCCATAACATCATGTTGCGAGCCAATTCAAGCGAATCAGATTTTGAAACGGTAATCAAATCACGGGTCATAATTTGCTGCACTTCGCGGTATTTATTTTGCCAGCCGCCCCCTTCTTTTGGTTCTAGTTTTGGCCATAAATGCACAGGCATTCCAAGCTTCTGTCTTTGATAAATGCCCTCTGTAAGTGGCACCAAAGGGTCTTTTACTTTTTGTTGAAGTAATGCATTGTAGTTGCTGCGCATCCATTGCGCCCCGCTCTGGCCAGTATTTACTCTCGCTTCTATAATACCCAAGTACTTTTCAATATCTGAAGGGGCAATTTTGGCTTTTTCTAATCCTTCTTTCGCCAATGGAAGCAAATGCGCTAAAACCAAATCTTTTGCCGAATACATTTCACCATCCATCCATTTTATTTGGGTTTGAAGGCCCAATTTGGCTGCTGCTAAAAAGTTGTTTTTGGCTGAATCAAATTCCATTTTGCTTGTCAAAGAATCAATATCAGCCGGCATGTTGTTCATTAAACCCGTCCAAAACGCAGCGTTGGCTACTTCGTCAACAATGGTTGGTCCAGTCGGAATGTATCGGTTCTCTATTCGCAGATGCGGTTTCTTGTTGGTAACGCCATAACAAAGGCGATTCCATTTGTAAATGGTGCCATTGTGTAGCGACAGCGCTTTTAGTTTTGGGATGGTTCCGCTTTTTAATTGCTCTAAAGAATCATCTTGAATTTCGATAGGAAGCAAGATTTTGAACCTGGCAACAGCTTCTTGAAATATATCGAGTGCTGTGCCTTTCTCCCAATGATTGCCAAAGCTTACCCTACTCCATTCTTTTCTTAGCGAGCTTTTGAGTTTTCTCGTGTCGGCACTTTGTTGAAACAGGGCAATGCGGGTTTCTTGCCACAATCTTTTACCCATAAAAATGGGTGAATTGGCACACGAAGCCAATACCGGTGCTGAGATAAGCTGAGCCCAATTCATGTAATCAGCTGCACGGTTAGGATCTATCTGAAAATGAATTTGAAAGCTGGTGTTGCACGATTCGTAAAGCACATTATCGTGAGAATCTACCAGCTGATCGGTTCCAGAAATATTGAATTTAAAATCATCATCGCGCGCCTTCAAAATGGCATTGTTCAACTGCATGTACCGTGGATTGGGAGTCATGTTCTCAATAGAAATATCTGCTTTTCTAATGGTAGGAAGAATGCCTGTTAGAATGATTTTGGCTCCTAATTCGTGCGCATTCTTATTGGCTTTGGTAAGAAGCGAAATCAAGTTGTTTTCAAGCTCAGAAAAGGCTTTTTTAGAAAAAGTGAGTGGGTCTAAATTGGCTTCTAGGTTAAACTGAGCCAACTCAGTTGTAAAATGCTCATCGCTTAAGGCGGCAAGCATTTCTTGGTTAATCATTTTTGGCCTTAATGAATAATCAATTAAGCAAAACTCTTGTTCAGCTCCTATTCGCTGTTTGTTGTTTTCAAACAGATTATTGGCCAGCATTTGCTCCAGCGCCTTTAAATCGTTTATTAAGAATTTAGTAAACGACTGTTTTAAGCTGCTATTAGTATTAATGTTATGATTTCCCATGAGCCCATGCCTTTGTGCGTTCTACAAAGCAACACAAGGCCACGCAGATAAAAGAGAATGAAAGTCATGTTTGGAATGCTGAAATCAGATTTATTGTGAACATGAATGCGCGATTTTGAACTCTAGCCAATAATCCCAATCATGACTAAAACAATCAAATTGATTGACCAATACAAAGCCAGAAGGTTTCTGTATAAAGTTTTGCTTCTTAAATATTTAAAATCAAGCTCATTATACCTTCCTGCGACATGGTAAATTAGGTATGAGCCAATGGCAACAATCACAAAAACTGAAAAGGTTAAATAAATAGATATTAAGCCAATTCTCTGCTTAATAGTTTCGATAAAGATTATTTAAAAAAGTAAAAAAGGTAGTATAAACGTAAAGGCTCCGAAGAAAAATGGCCTATATCCGTTTAAACTACCGCTATAAGTATCCTTCTCTAAATACATCCATGAGAAAATGTAGTCAATTAAGTTATTCTTCTTCACTATATTTATTAATGTCTGTATTCGTCGCTCAAATATTTACTGCTCTCATGATGCACTTACAAGATTGAAACTTGTGCCAAATTCTAATTATCACCATATTGACACCTTAAGTTTTCAAGCATCAACCTAAATCAAAATCGAGTTCTTCTAATTCCCCTTTACCTCAAAAATGCGGGTGAGTTTGTCGTTTGAAATAACTTTAAAGTAGCGCTCAGCACCATCGCCGTGCAAAAAAGTAATGCTGCAGTTGTTGGCATCGGTCCAGTTCCACAAAACGGTTTCGGGAGTTAGGTCGGCAATTTGCATTTCGAATGTTCCTTTGGCTTCGGGTCTTCCAAAACCTGCCACACCAATGGTAACTTCAAAAGGATCAAGCTTCATTTGCCTTGTGGCGGCAATGCGCACATTCACCGTTTTGTCATCATTAGAAAAAGTAAGTTCTTTTGATTGTGGATCGCAAGCTGTAAACAGCACAACCGCCAATAAAATGCCTAATAGTCTCATAGTCTTATTATTAATTTGAGTGGTAAAAATACAAAGTAAGTCATCACCTTAACAAGGCCTTTCTTAATGCAAATATTAACAAAGGAATAAGGGCTAAAAACCACCATTTCCACGAAGTGTTTTGGTTTTGCGCCATTTTAACCTGTGCATCAAGATTTCCAAAAATGCCAAATCCGCTCCAGTAATAGGGATTAGCCATTATTTCATCGCTTTGCTCAAGAAAATGCATCTTGGCATTGTTAAGGGAATTCGACAAGCTTTTTCCTTGTGAAATGCCTTCAACAAAACTGGTAATAATGCTAGAACTGGCGTGGTCTGAGCTGTTCCAGTAGGTCATTAAAACATTGGGACACCCACCGTAGGCAAAGGCATAAGCCAAACTTTGGCGACCTTCAGAATAATGAGCCTTTCCACTGCCTGTATTGCAAGCACTTAAAATGGCTAATTTGGCATTTATGTCCATAGCCATTAATTCTTGGGCAAATAATACCCCATCTTGCTCTGCACTATCGGTTTCGCCAAAAAACAAGCGAGATTTAAGAGGGTCATCGTCGAGCAAAGCATGTGTAGCCAAGTGTATAATATCATATTCAGCCAAATGGGCTTTAAAAAGTGTTTCGGTGGCAAATTGCTCGGTTAGCAATTTTGCATTCTGAAAAAATTTAGAAGATTGCTCAACTTCTTTTTGTGCCCCGGGAATATTCACCAAGAAAGAACGATCAGCAGAGCGCATGGCAAGCATTTCTTTTGATGCTTCTCCTTCAAATTTTGGAGCGGCCGCCAAGTAATTACTTGCACTAAATGAATTTTTGTTCCGCTCATTAAACTCATATAAACTAGACCAAACTTTAACGTTTGTGGTTTTTATCCAGTAGGGTAATTGCTTAAAATTTTTATTGGAAACTGAATCAACCACCAATGCATCAAAAGGGATATTGGCAAGATTTGCAACAGGAACCAAGTGCACATTTGGCAAGTTTGGTAATTTGTTTAAAAACAACCGCTTGTATAGTTGGTGCGAGCTTAATGCATACAAATCTGCATTGCCACTTTGCATAGCAAATTGCTGCTGCTCAATAAGGCTATCAACCTTTGGTGTGGTAAAAAGATAATCGAAAAACAGGCTATCTTTTGTAAGCACCAGCTGGTATAAGTTAATGTAGAACTTTTCATAAACCACCAAACATTCATCATGGCCAAGGCTCTTTTGGATATCGTCAATTAATACCGGCTTTTGCTCATAGTATGCCCTAAACTTTTCAGGATATTTTGCTGAAAGCGCGTTGTTGAGCGAAACCAAAACTTGGTCTAATGAGTCTCTTTTTACCCTATTTGATTCAAATTGTGCCTTGTTATATTGGCTGTTTAAATTCATTAAATGCCTAAAAAGCGAATCGCTACCCGAGTAGGTTTTTGCAATGCTTTTCTTTTCGTTAGAAGAACGTAAGTATTGCTGGTGGTAAAAACTGGTGTGTTTATAGAACTCTTCTAGCTCGCCATTAAACAACCCAACTGACTGGTATTGTTGAAAAATGGCGGTGGCATAAAAAGTTAAGTACCACTCCATTCTTTGCAAATACATGAGTCTTGAAGAATAATTGGGCAACCGTTCTAATGCCAGCCAAAGCAATTCTAAATAGGCTTTGGAGTACGAAATAACGCCAGCATTTAACGCACTATCTTTAAAACTTAATGCTGCATTTTGGCGGTAGAGTACTTCGGCATAATTGCTTAAAGCCGATACAGAATACATATTGGGCTCAAACAAGTTAATTTCTGGTGCTTCAAATTCTTTTGGAACCAATAACTGATTAATTTGCCTGCATTGAACCTGCTTTAATAAAGATATTTTAGCTTTTTGAACTTCTGAAATTTGAATACATAACCTGCCATGATAAGCATACATGGCCGCCTTTGCATCCCACGATTCATCTAGATTTTCTACCAAACCAACGGCTTTATCTATAAGTTTTATACAGTGCTTATAGTCGTTTTTAATAGAATAATATCTAGAATGTATTCTAAGGGCTTCGGCCAAATTAATGGCTTGCCACCTGTTGTTTGTAGGCGCAGCAGCCATTTTATTTTCTAAAAGAACTGCTTCTTGGCTGGCTTCAGAAGTTCTATTTAATAACGCCAAACACACTGCATTGTATTGATAAAGACCAATAAAATCCTGCATTACGTTATACTTTTTGGCCAATTGCTGTGCTTTGAGAGAATAATGCAAGCAAGAATCGTAAGCATTAAAACCGTAATAATGAACCGCAATACCATGCGCACTCTGAACGGCTTTTGTATAGAGTTGTGCTTGTAGAAATTGTGGAATTAGTTTTTGGTGTTGGTCAATTTCGCTCTGTTTATTTCCTAGTCTGCCTGTTAAATCGGCCTTATCAAAATAAAGATTTAGAAAAACTTCAGGCTTTAATTTTTGGTCTAATGATTTTTGGGCCAATTCAATGGCTTTATTCAATTGAATAAAAGCCTTTTCTGTTTGGCCAATAAATACCAGATAGTAACTGCGTGCTTGGTATTTTCTATAAACATTTTGAAAGTCATTTTGTGGCACAAGACTTAAAAAACTATCGAGCTGATGTTTAGCCCTTTGTTTACTGCCTATATTTTGAAAATTGAATTGGCGTGCAAAAAATATCTCAGCTAAGTGTTCTGGATTTCTTTCACTTTCTAATTCTATTTTTAAAGCCTTTCTAAACTCATTCTCAGCTTCAATAAACAAATAATTAGATGCGTGTTCTTTTGCCTTAATAAAATGCTGATTAATTGAACTAGCAGAAGCAAACAAGGGCAAAAAACAGAGCAATACCTTTAGCCTCAGCGCATTTAATACAATGTGAAAAACAAAACTTCTCATAAACCTAATCTATCTGCTTAAGAATTGCCTTTGCTTTTTTGGCATAACTAGACGCGGTGTTTACTTCAATTTTATTCAACAGTTTTTTTGCTTCTATTGTGTTATTAATGGCCAAGTAACTAAGTGCCCAATAGTAATCCTTTACCACAACGAGTGGTGAGCTTTCTATAAATTCAACCTTCGAAAACTCATCAATTGCCTTATAAAAATTCTTTAGCTCCATGTGGGCTAAAGCCTTATAAAAATGAAGCGTATCTGATGTCTGGCTTTGATTTTCTAAGTATTCAACAAATTCTTTGTATTGCTGCATACTATAAAGTTCTAAGGCCTTGTGAGTTAGACCCGCATTACCCCTATGTGTAACCACATTTGGATAGGTAGAATAATATGCTTCAAAAACCTTACTTGCCGATGGTTCTTTAAGCCCAAAATAAACCATCATAAAAATGACTATTGTTGCTGCAACAGAAGCAAGAGCGCGCATTTTATAGGTTTTAATCTTATTTTGAACTTGCCAACTTTTCATGGTTGCTTTAAGCTCATTACGGGCAGACCTTGCAATGGCTTCTCTTGCCAGTTTATGCGTATTAAGCTTATTTTTTAGCTCAATGTTGTGAGCAAGTGCATTTTCGAATTCACTAAGTGTTGGCTGGTGTAATGTATCGTTCAAATAATCATCAAAGTATTCTTCCCACTGCATACATTATTTATTAACTGCCTTTTTTAGTTGTTTCATGCATCTCGACTTTTGGGTTTTGGCAACATCTACACTTTGGTATCTTAACTCTTGTGCAATAGCTGCCAAACCCATCTTTTTATAGTAAAACCACTTTAAAATTGATGAACATGGCTCGCCCATTTCATTTAGTGCGGTTTCTAAATGTTGTATTGCAACTTCTTCTTCTTCCGAAAAAGATTCTTCTTCAACTAAATACTCAAGCTTTATGCTTAAGGCATCAACTTCTTTTTGACCGCTGTTAAATTTTTTGCGGCTCAAGTTTTTAGCAATAGCTAGAATATAGGTTTTTACATTGCTTTCAAGTTGTTGTAACCTGCCAGAAAGTATGTTCTCATAGAGTGCCAAAATGGTGTCTTGGTAAATATCAGCAGCATCGGCATTAGACATTTGGTAGTGCTTTCTTAAAAAAGCCATGCAAGCTTGTTGATGTTGAAGATACAACTCTTTTATTACCAACTGATTTCCGCCCTTAA
>JAGQWA010000168.1 GCA_020437725.1 Bacteroidota bacterium
GCTCGTTGGAAAAGTAAAGATAAATTAGGTATTGAAATTCTTCTTTATCGTTTAATGGTAGGTGGTTTTAAGGCTAAATGCGAAATGCATTTTTTAGATGGAAAACTATTTTACTATGTAATTCGATTTTCACAAATTGATGAACAAGAGAAAGCAATACTCAAAAACACAATACAATTCAAATACCTGCAAGGGCTTGACGAAGAATTGCCTGATGGCGCTGTGATTCTTGACCAAAAAGGAGATAGTTTGTTAATTGATAATGGCATTAACCTAAACCTTCATTATTCTTCAGAAGATGAAGTTATTCAACACTTAATGGAGTATGAACTTGATCTTAAAACTGCTCGTTTTGAGCGAAAACAACGAAGAAGACAGCTTGAATTAATGTATACCCTATAGTCCTTTAAATTGGCATTAGCTGCTCACCAGTATTGTTTATTTTCTGCAATTTTCCATCCACTGCTTCCAGTATTTCGGATTTTAAACTTTTCAATAGCTCTTTTTTACAAAATGTTCATGCACCACAATGCCATTACATCAGGCTTATAAGTAATTTGGACACAAACTCCAACTGAATGGAGTCACCAATTCTTTAAGTCTCTATTCGCTTACGAGTGGGAGTTGACAAAAAGTCCGGCAGGAGCGCACCAATGGGTGGCCAAGAATTCTGACCCAGTTTTTCCTGATGCTTTTGATTCTACCAAAAAGCACAGGCCAACCATGTGGACAACCGATTTGTCGCTTCGATTTGACCCTGACTATGAGAAAATCTCACGTAGATTTTTAGACAATCCTGAAGAGTTTGACGATGCTTTTGCAAGAGCCTGGTTTAAACTTACACATAGAGATATGGGGCCTAAACAAAACCTATTGGGCCCTGAAGTTCCAGAAGAAGAATTCTTATGGCAAGACCCAATTCCCGTAGCTGATTACGACATGATTAATGCCGCTGACATTGCCGAACTAAAAAAAGCACTTAACAGCTCTGGCTTAGGCATTCAAGAAATGGTTTCAACAGCTTGGGCTTCTGCGTCTTCTTATCGTGGTTCTGACCTTCGCGGTAGAACAAATGGTGGCCGTGTTCGCCTTGCACCACAAAAAGATTGGGAAGCCAACAATCCTGAGCAGCTTTCCAAGGTGTTAGCTGTTTATGAGAAAATTCAAGCAGACTTTAATGCCAGTCATGGCAAAAGGAAAGTATCAATGGCCGACTTAATTGTTTTGGCCGGAAATGTAGGAATTGAGAAGGCAGCCAAAAATGCCGGAATGGATATTTCAGTTCCTTTCAAAGATGGTATAACAGATGCCAGCCAAGACCAAACAGATGTTGAAGGCATGGCTGTATTAGAACCAATGGCCGATGGATTTAGAAATTACCAAAAAACCGACTACACCTTATCAAGCGAAGAGTTGCTGGTTGACAAAGCGCAATTGCTTACCCTAACTGCACCAGAAATGACGGTGTTAGTTGGTGGAATGCGCACGCTAGGAACCAACTACAATGGTTCAAAACATGGTGTTTTTACAACTAATCAAGAATCGCTTACAAGCGACTTTTTTGTTAATCTGTTGAGTATGCGCACTGCGTGGAGTCCAACCAATGAAGAGAAGTCAATGTTTGAAGGTAAAGACCGAAAAACTGGTAAAGTGGTTTGGACTGCCACCAGAGCCGATTTGGTTTTTGGCTCAAACTCTGAATTACGAGCCATAGCCGAAGTTTATGGCAGCCAAGATGCTCAAGAAAAATTTGTAAATGATTTTGTAGCCGCCTGGGTAAAAGTGATGAATTTGGGTTGTTTTAACCTTGACTAAATTCAAATTTCTATAAGATTAAAGCTGCTCATCTTTAAGTTGAGCAGCTTTTTTTATTTTTAAGTTACTGCGTTTTGTCTTTTTCGTAAAAGAAGCCAGATTAACAACGCAGCATTTCTGCATACCCTTTCTATTAATTTCACGGCATGAAAATGCTACACACCGCCGATTGGCATTTGGGCAAAAAACTGCACAAGCACGACCTTGCCCCTGATCACCAATTGTTTATCAATTGGTTAGAAAGTTATATTAGAGAAAATGTCATTGATATACTGTTAATTTCAGGCGATGTTTTTGATTTAGCCAATCCCAGCAGCGAAGCAAGAGCACTTTATTACGATGCTTTGGTAAGATTTAACCAGTTGAATTGTACCGTAATTATAACGGGAGGAAACCATGATTCGCCGTCTGTTTTAAATGCGCCTAAAGATGTTTTAAAAGCATTAAACATTCATGTAGTAGGCGGCCTGCCAACCGATTTAGAAAAGGTGTTAATACCGCTTCCAAATAAAGAAAATCCGGAAGTAATAATTGCCGCTATACCTTTTTTGCGCGATGCCGACTTGCGGCAAATGAACGAAGGCGAAAGCTACGACGATAGAATTGAAGCGGTACGAAAAGGTATAGAACACACTTACACTCATGTGGCTGAAATAGCCAAAAAGCAGTACCCAAAGATACCATGTATTGCCTTGGGCCATTTGTATGCAGCAGGCGTAAACAGCTCAGATAGTGAACGCGAAATTCAAATAGGAAATCAAGCCAAATTTGAAGCATCAGCCTTTGGCGAATATTATAAATATGTGGCATTGGGCCATATCCACAAACCGCAAAAAGTGGGTGCTCAAATACCCACCTATTATAGCGGTAGCCCAATTGCTTTGAGTTTCAGTGAGCGAAAAGATGAAAAACGAATGTTGCTCATTGATACACAAAAAGGATTCGAGCCTGAAAATGTTCCCTTGCCCAACTTTAGATTACTTAAAAGGTTTACAGGCAATTATGAAGAAGTGAGCCAAAGTATTGGAGCCTTTTCACATAATGGCGATTTACCTGCTTTATTAGAATTAGAACTTTTTGAAGAACATTATAATCCTGAAACCATTTACGCACTTGATCGTCTTGTTTTTGAGTATGAAAATGATAATGCTCAAGTTGTAAAACATAGAATCACCTTTAAAAACCAAGTGCAAGGCACTGCAAGTCTTTTTGCTGAATACCAACAATTAGACGACCTAAAACCCACTGAAGTTTTTGAAAAGCGGTTGGCAGCCGAAAATTTGGATGAAGAAACAACACAGCTTTTGAAACAGTCTTTTAGCGAATTGTTGGAAGAGTTGAGTTAGGAATGAGTTTTCACATTTTAATAAAATGCTGCCCCATCCCAACCTTCCCCATGGGGAAGGAGTTTAAGGTTCTTCCCCCGTTGGGGAAGTTAGATGGGGGCAAAAAACCACTCCCATGAAAATCAATAAAGTTAGATTTAAAAACATAAACTCCCTACGCGGAGAACATACTGTAGATTTTACCACTGCACCCTTAAATGGGGCTGGACTTTTTGCAATTACAGGTCCCACAGGAAGCGGTAAAACCACCTTGCTCGATGTGATTTGCTTGGCACTTTTTAGCCGTGTACCACGAATTGCAAAACCCATTACCAAAAGTGTGGTAATTGATTCTGGAGCCATACTTACCCGCAACACTCAAGATTGCTATGCCGAAGTAGAGTACGAATGCAAAAAAGGTGTTTTCCGTAGCAAATGGGAGATTTCTACGGCTAGAACTGGCAATCTCAGAGACTACGACATGTTCGTTTCTGAACTACCAAATGATAAGATCATTGATGCCAAAAAGAGCGAAGTGCCCGGGATAAATGAGCAAAATATTGGATTGCATTTTGACCAATTCGTAAAGTCAATGATGTTGGCTCAAGGAGACTTTGCTAAGTTTCTGCAATCTGATAAAAGAGAACGTTCGGCTTTATTAGAAAAAATAACCGGAACCAATATTTATCGTGAACTTGGTAAAAAAGCTTTTGAAAAATATAGAACCCACGGACTATTACTAGATGACCTTAGAAAAGAGCATCAGGTTTTTAAAGATCAATTATTAGACCATGAAAAAAAGCTTGCTTTTGAAAAAGAGCATTCAGCGTTAAAAGCGCAAATCGATAACATTGAAAAAGAATTAAAAGAGCTCAACAACAAAAAGAACCTGATTCTTGAAGTTGAAAAACTAGAAAAAGAACTTGAGCATTTAAATGATGAAAAAGCCACTCTTGACAAAAAAAAGAAAGCTTTTGATGCCCTTGAAGGCGAAAAAATCACCAAACACGAAGCCTTGATTCCTGTAGCAAATGACTTAAATGAGTGGATAAAAACCAATGAAAAGGAGAACGATTTAAGATTAGAACTTGAACAAGTTGAAAATGCAATTACTACAGTTTCAGATGAAATAAAGATAACAAATACATCAATCAAGCAACTTGTTGGAACTGATTATAATGAAAAGGATATTATTGGTTCAATTGGATGTTTTCAAGAGAAAACGAATGCGCTTCTCACTGAAATGCAAGAGCTTAGAATGACTTTTACAGAGGCAATAGGCAATCTAAAACCGCTCAAAATGCATGGAGTGGCTTTTGACCCACAAGATTTAAATTCATCAATTGAAAATTATAATAATTCAAAACAAAAAATAGAATCTGAATTAACCAATTTAAAAACTGAGCTACAATCTATTGAGCTCAATAAAATGCATGAATCACTCGGATGGCTCGACGATAGGATTGAATTGCTAAAAAATGCCATTCCACTGCAAGGCCGAAGTGAAGAGCAAAACAAAAGACTTGAAAAACTGAGCACCGAAATTCAAAATTTAAATACACAAATTGAAAATTTACCAAAAGCCATAAAAGATGCAAAACAAGCATTTGAAAGACAAGAACGCATTGTGAAGTTGGTGGATGAAAAAATGATTTTGAGCTTGAGAGTAGCCGAATTAGAAACGCACCGTGAGCATTTAAAAAACGGAGAACCATGTCCGTTATGTGGAGCACTAGAACACCCTTTTGCTGTAGAAAAACAGAAAGAACCCACTCAATTTGAGAAAGAATTGGCCGAAGAAAAGGCGAAACTTTCAAAGTTTCATAGTGAATTGGTAAAACTAGAAACCGAGTTGAGCCAAACTCAAAATCAGCTCAAAAATGTGCAAGAAGAATTTGAAACTGAACAAGAAACACTAAAGCAAATTGCCCAACAGCTCGATTCAGCATTGCAAAACTTTACGAGTTCCGAAATTGATAACGGTTTAGAAAACCTTTCTGATCAATTAAAAAATCAAAGGGCCAAGCTTCAAGACTACATTAATAAAAGCGAAAAACTTTTAGCACTTAAAAACACCACTGAAGATGTAAAAGCCCTAAAAGAAGCTTTTGAAAAAGGCATGCTCAAAAGGCAAGAGTTCGCTGCACTTTATCCAAAATCTGAAAAAGAATTGGCCACTGATATTCAAAACTTACGTGATGGTTGGAATAGTTTAAATCAACAACTCAAATCACAAAATGAACAATTAGAAAAAGAACAAAAAGCGTTTTCTGAAATTGAAAAAAGCAAAAGCCTACTCAGCCAAAAACTAATAAATGAGTTGAAGCCATTAGGCTATGAGCGCATCGAAAACGCCATAGAAAATCGCCTTTCAGAATCGGATTTCAATCAATTGAAGAAAATTCAAAGTGAGTTGGTGCAAAGTTTAAAGCTAAACGCACAAGCCATAGCAGAGCGACAAAGAACTATAACAGAGAAAAGGCAATTAACCGACTCCCTAGAACTAGAAACTTTAAACCTTAAACTAGAAACTTTAAACTCTGAAAAGTTTGATAAGTCCGAAACCTTGAACGCCCTTGACCGCCAACTCAAAAACCACAAAGACAATTCTGCCAAAGTCACGGAACTACAAACCCAAATCATTGAAGCTGAGAAAAAAGGCAAACAATGGGTGCTTTTAAACCAATTTATTGGCGACGCCACGGGCAATAAATTCAACCAATTTGCGCAAGACCTTACCTTGAGCCAACTCATAGTTTTGGCCAACCGAAGGCTTGCGGGTTTAAACGACCGCTATTTATTAGATAAAGCCAAAGACGATGAAGACGATAGCCTTATGGTGGTTGACCAACACATGGGCAACGAGCGCCGATCGGTAAAAACCCTATCAGGCGGCGAGACTTTTCTCATGAGCCTGTCGCTGGCATTGGCCTTATCAGATCTCGCATCCAGGAACGTAGAAATAAACTCTCTCTTTATAGATGAAGGCTTCGGAACCCTTGATCCTGAAATACTTGATCAAACGCTTGATACATTAGAAAAACTACAAAGCGAAGGCCAAAAAACCATCGGCATCATCAGCCATGTAGAAGCCCTAAAAGAACGAATCAACACACAAATTAAGTTGGTAAGAAACGGACAAGGGTTTAGTACGTTGGAAGTTCAAGGATGAAAAGTTTAAGGTTTAAAGGAGACGTTTGACTCTTTTATGTATCAGACTTCTCAGTTTCTAATTGAGAGGCTATCCGAGATCCAAGGCTTAAAGTCGCCGATGTTAAAAGGCAATTTATAAGCCATAAAAGAACTCATTGAAGATGCCTAAATAGAGTTGACCACTTTTGAAGGAAAAGAAATTAACTTGCCCAAAGTAAGAAAGTATTGGCTTTTGCAAGAGAATTTTGGGAGGCACATAAAGTTTGTTTTTGAATGAATTCAATAGCATTCATTGATACCGAGATTGAGCCAAAGAGCCGAAAAATTCTCGACATTGGAAGCGTGAAGGGTGATGGGAATTCATTTCATAAAACATCAGTACCCGAGTTTGTGCAGTTTTTAATTGGAACGCAATTCGTCTGCGGACACAATATTTTTAATCACGATATAAAGTTTATCGGGAAGGCACTCACTGATGCAAGTATAAATCCCACAAACATCATTGATACATTGTTTCTTTCGCCCTTGCTGTTTCCTACAAGGCCTTATCATGCTTTACTAAAAGATGACAAACTACAATCGGAAGACATAAACAATCCACTGAATGATTCCATTAAGGCAAAAGACTTGTTTTATGATGAGGTTGCAGCTTTCAATCAGACTGACGAAAGGCTAAAGCAAATTTTCTATTTGCTACTGCATAACAAAAGGGAATTCAACTCATTTTTTCGTTTCATCGAATACAGATGTGAAACTTTGGACTTGGAAAAATTGAAAAAAAAAAAATTTGAAAATGAGATTTGTAAACAAGTTGACCTTTCCAGAATTATATCAGC
>JAGQWA010000169.1 GCA_020437725.1 Bacteroidota bacterium
CTTTCTTTCTCTCTTCTTCTAAAATGTACCAATGCAAATCCTTTTTCATATCAAGGACTGCCCCTACATATTTCCCATTTTCATTTTTTATGAAAAAGAATCGATAAGAAGGAATATCGAGACTTGTTCTATCATTCAGCTCAGGTTCTTTTTCCCAAACTCTTGCAAAATCCACAAACTTATTTATCTGCCGAAGAAAAATCGTTTCTTCAAAATCATCATTGTTCAATCTGACGATGTATTTTTTGATTTCTTCTTCTCGCATTTTTTTCTTCTTTCTTAATGGAGGCTAACGACCCGTGGACTCACGAAGTCACCGGGGGGGGGGAGGTACGACCCTTCACCCCCGGTGAATTTGTGAGTCCGCAGATGTACGGCGTGGCTCGCTCTTTGGAGCGAGACGCCGTATATCTGTGGACGTAGTCCACGGGTCAATGTCATGGATGTTTCGCGACAGCGAGGCATCCATGACATCGGTGAGTACATGCGGCGTGGCGGCATTTAGCCGATATGATCGTCATGTACATTGTTATCAGTCGCAATTTATTTCTTCATTGAAAAGGTTCCTATAATCTGTTTTCATCTTGCTTAATTCATATTCAAAGTGTTTGCGGATCGATTCTCTTTCTTCGTTTTGTAAATCTTCTTGTATTTTACCATACACTAATTTGTATTCAGATTTACTGCTTTCAATATTACCATTATAAGCCAATAATTTTGGTTTCATATATAATGGGATCCGACCATTTGCCAATAATTTTTCTAAATTATCTATATTTTGATATAAAGGCAGAACTTCACTAATAATAAATTCTCCTAATTGAACTTCATCTTTCGAATCTTTTGGTTTAGTCGACAGAGAACGAGATATATAGTTTTTGAATCTTTGATTAGCCGTTGGTTCGTAGAAATCTTCTTTACTAAACTCAAAATTTGATATTTCAAATGCAAATAGAGATTGTGCATTAATTGAATTGGTTAGGTCTCTAGAATCTGTTCCAAGGTTTACTTCATGCCATTTGGAAAACTTAGTCAGTTTTGGTTGACTTCTTAGAGTGATCAGAAATGTCAAGTTATCATCTTCATCTATTATAAGGGAGGAACTATTAATGAAGGATTTAACAACAATATCTATTTCATTTCCTGATTTGACAAATGAAGCATTTGATTTTAAGAACTTGAATCCCAGCTCATTCAGAATAGGTGCCACTTTTTCTGAGAGAACTTTGAGGTGAATTTTACTTATTGCTTTTTTAGTAATCATTTTGACTTGTGACTGATAACGTGTTTGTATATGGTTTGTTGCGTGGTTTAGTAAGTAATTTAGCAAATAAAAACCGAATAGAAAATCCGCGAGGATTTTCGTAAGTAGGCTAGAACTAGCAATAAATTATATACGGTGTTAGGGCAAGTTTTTTTACAATGCATTTCCATTTAATCTTTCAGCGTAGGTTAAAAACCATACTCCATTCATTGAAGTACCTGCTCCAGGATAAGCCTCGACCATTGAGAATTTTAGCCTTCTTCCTGGTATCATTAAAGCTTTAAAATTAAAAGCACAGGCGTGACACATTTCATTGTTGTCAAGAAATCCAATTCTGTCCATAACGACATCCCATTCTTCGCCAGTTATATCTCGCCAATAGTCATCCGTATTTTCCATTCTTATAATTCTTACTCTAAAGGAACCGAAGTCTTTGTCTACATCTGTTATAATGCCGTAAAGAAAACCATAGTCAGTATAAAAATCCGAACCAATATCTTTAGCATATTCGATATGTTCTTTATCAATTAGCATTGGGCTATTAAAGGCATAAAATTCTACGTCGTCATCGTTAGGTGGTGGTGGTAAAGCTGCCTCGTACCTTTGTCTATTTGCCTCGTTCCAGCCTTTTTTAATTGCTTGAATTCTTTTTCCTTTAGAAGGATGAGTTTCTGTATCTGATAACGTTCCTAATAAGTCAATTGCTTTACTTGCATCTTCCAAACTTGCTCCCATTTTATAAAGAACGAAGCCAGAAAATTTATCAGCTTCTAATTCCGCTTTTAATTGGTCTGAAGATGAACTTAAAGTATGTCCAGATAAGTGATGTCCTATTTCGTGAGCCAAAATTGATATAGAACTCCAACGTGATTTAGTGGATTTATCTGTATAATCAAACAGCCTTTCGTCATAAAGTATATATCGTTGATTTTCGATAATAGTTGCGACTGCATTTTCTATATTGGCTTTGTAAATTTCAAAATTTGATGGAATTCCAGAATATGATAAAATTTTATTGATAATATCGACTTCTCTAGTATTTGGTAGAGAAATTTCCAAATTATTCTCTTCAAACGCATAATTGTATCCACAACCTAAATTAACATTATTGATTTTTCCAATTTCATTTTCACTCAAGGGAATTTTAATGGATGCTTTTATTTCTATTGGTTCTGTTGGAATTTCTTGAATTTGAGTATCGCGATTACTCTGTTTACAACTTATAATTGAAATCAAAATCAAAAATGTATATAGTGTTCTTCTCATTTTTTTCAAATTTGCCCTAACGGTTCGTATATGAAGCGTAGCCTGCCGATTGGCGGCTATGATTTCATATACATTGTTCTGTCCAGTTTATCTATTTTAGAGCCGACGTTTCATAAATAAGGAAAATCTCTTTAAGCTGCTGTGGGGTGAACTTTTCACTCAGCTTTTGGTTGGCCGCTTCAATTAGGTTGCGCTCCGCTTCATAAGTCCAGTGCGATGGCGCAGGGAGCCCGGTAATGGCGTTATACATAAAAGCGGGGTAGGGGCCCATTTCATTACCCGCTTCCAAGGGTTGGGTAGAATTATGCCCAACGTTAGCGAGAATTTCGTTTAAAAAGTTATTGCCGCTGCTCATCACTCTAGCTTGGGGGTGGTTAAATTGGCGCTGGTATAATACGGCTTCGCCTTCAGGGGTGCTTTCAGTTACCCCGTTAAACAGTTTACCAACCCGGTTAATAATGGTTTGGCTGCGTAAATCGCCCCCCAGTTCGCTTCGAGTAAGTTCAGGGAGCTCGTCGCTGTTAAGAAGGTGCATGTACAGCGTCATTCGTTGAATCATGCGTTCTTCTAGCTGACTGCCGGAGCCATTACCGCTGTGCATCGGTTCATGGAAGAATGGATCTTCAAAGGTTTTCGGTGAAGCATGCTGCAGGCGGCAATCATGGCTGGTGTTAATAATCGCTTCGGCACTATCCTGCCCCATGGGGTAGAATTGCGCATAGCCATCGTCATTTTGTCCTTCCAAATTATCGGTATCGGTTTCTGTATCCAGAGAAAACTTCATTTTGGGGAAGCCGGGTACTTCGCCCAGGCACCGTTTTAGCCAATCTTCATTAATGCTACCGGGGCGCAGGCGCGACATGATTTGGTAGGCGGTAGTAGGGTTACCGTTAAAGGTGTAGTCGCCTTTGGTGGCGTTGCTACTGCCGGGGGTAATGTAGCTTAACCACTCGTTGGCTTCACTAGCACTGTAGCCATTTTCCTCAAGCTTACTCTGGATAGCGGTGCGCGCGTCGTCCATGGAGTTGAAATCAGGGAGGTTGCCTCCCTGGGTGTCAGTTAAGGGGTCGTAGTTATTGTTGTTAAAGTGGTATTTGTCAAAAATGGTCGTATTGTTTAGCTCCAGCGGGCAGCCATTTAGTGCGCGGTGCAGTAGGCCGTGCTGGGGCGACAGGTCGCTGTCGGCAATCGTCACCGTTCCGGCTTGAGATTTGTAGGTTTTACCGTCAGGGCCTTCAAAGGTAAAGGCGCCTTCTTCCAGCTCAACTTCTGAACCCGCGGGAATACCCCCGTCTCGGTCTTTGGAGTCTGATAGATCCACTTCCAGCTTGCCGTTGTACACGCTAGCGCCCGAAGGGGTTTCGGCGGTTTCCAGCATAAACTTCTCTTGGCCGGTGGAATAATCGGGCAAATTATCTTTAACGTGAATTTTGCTGGGACTTACGTCTGTAAGGGTGGCGTTATCCGGCAGGTAAAACGGTATTTTGGTAACGCCGTCATCGTCTTGGGCGTTATCTTTATTGGTAACACGGCTGCCTAACAGCATATCCGCGGCCAATTGCTCGGTTTTTATACATTCCACTTCACAATTTGGTGATGAATCCGGGTCTTTTTCGCAGGCCACCGCAAACAGCGTTAAAATTATTATTATTTCTTTTTTCATTTTTTACTTTTATTGGACAGAACGTTTACGTATATGAAACGTTTGGCATTTCGAAGCACTTCCCTGTCAAGTTACAAGAACTTTTTATACGGGCTGAAACGCTCGATAACTCACTGACTGCCAAATGTTTTATATACGATGTTGGCGGTATGTGCTTTATCATTTTATCCTTATTAATACAACATAATCAGATATAATCTTAATTTTTTCTGTTAATGTCTTATTCATAATTGTTTTGTCATTAGGTAAACTTAAAGTTGTCGGAAGCACATCAATAAGATTTTTTAAATAGCTGGATTTAATTGCATAAGAAACATTGTCTGCAACATCTGCTCTAATTTTTGCTGAATTTATTCCTATTAAATTTCCGTCGTAATCGAATAGAGGGCCACCGCTATTGCCAGGTTGAATTGGTGTTGTCATTTGATAAGTCGAAATATCACCTTGAAAACCAGTCTTTGAACTTATTTTTCCATCAGTAAACTTTATTTCTGTACCCATTACTGATAAAGCCATAGGATAACCTAAGGCAAATACATTTGAACCAACATCTGTTAATGAAGTTTGGAAATTATAAGGTATTGAACTAAACGGAATGAATGAATTGTCATCAATTTTCAATATTGCTAAATCATTTTGTTTATCGCTTTGGATTACTTTAGCCTTAAAATTTTGTTTCTGACCATTACGAATAAATTCAATCTCAATTTCAGTAGCTTCAGCAACAACATGATAATTGGTTGCAAGATAACCGTCTTTACTTATAAAGAATCCTGTACCATTTCCTTTCCAATCACCAAAATCAGAATTTGGAATATTATCAGAAACTAAATTATTCTCGAAGTCTTGTTTTACAATTAATTTCTCAAAAAGTACTGATTTTTTTCCCGAAAGAATTTGAAAGCCAATGTTATTCCCACGAAAGGCGTAAAAATCTTCTGAGTGAACTAAACTGCCATTTATTGAAAAATACATCTTATCCTTTACCCTTAAAACCTTAATTAGGTTTCTTTGGTAATCTTGATTTAATGTGTTTGTCTGAGTCCATTTAACAAATTCAAGGTCAATGCCTTCTGTTTTAGCCCCAATCCTATAATATCCATTCCCACTTATGTAAAAATAATAATAATTGTCCCAATCTTTAAACCCCCATAATAAACCTTGTCCACTATTTTTTTCACCAGATTTAAAATCAATTATTGTTTCAATGGAGAAATCTTCTGATAAACTAAGTGGTATATTAATAGTTTGTCTAAATCCATTCTCAGTTTTGGTTTCCATCAAAAGACCCTTTTCTGCAATTATAGAACTTTTGTAATCCTTTTCATTTTTAACTAACTGCCAGCCATTCATGTTTTCTTCGCTTGCAAAACTTTCGTAAAAAACTTTTTGACATTTTCCAAATTCATCACATTCAGTAAAAAATTTATCAATCAATTTCCCATCGCTGAAATTAAATTTTCGGAATAACTTTCCGTTTTCATAATAATCTATCCAGTTGCCATTAGGAACACCCATTTTAAAATCAACTTCCCTTGCTTTGTTTCCGTTTTCATACCAATAAGTTGTTCTACCATTTTCAAGATTATTAACCATTTCACTTTCTCTTGATTTCTTCCCGTTTTTGTGATACCAGATACAATGACCTTCGTTAATATCTTTTGAGTTGTCATACTTGTCAACATATGAAAAATAACCCTCCCATTGCAATTCACCAGTTATGTAATAGTCTTTTACTTTCCCCAATGGTTTTCCATTCTCATCAAAGGTTATTAATCTATAATAGTCAGCATTTGATTTATTGGTTACTTTCCAATTTTCATCGTAATAAATCTTTTCTTGTGTTTGACCCAATACGGTTAGCCCGTAAGTCACAAGAAATAACAGAATTAGTATTTTTTGTTTCATAGTTTATGATTTTTTTGTTTCGTTAAACTTAAATCCTTCAATTACTTTAAATGCTTCAATAAAAAGGTGAATTTTATTAGCAACCAAGCAGAAGTACTTTCCCTTTTTAAATTCAGTCATGATTCCAATTAGTCTATAATCTAACCAATATTCGTTGGTTTGTTGGTCTTGATTGAAATCAATATACCATAACCCACATCCACTAATTCCATAAAAGTGTGCGTTAATTTTCTTTTTATCTCCAGTTTCAATATCAATACCTTTTCCCTTCATTTCGACAAGAAAAAAATCTGATTTATTGTAACCATAAAATTCATAAGGATTTTCATTTGATGCACTTGTCAAATAAAAAGATGCACCAGTATCTAATTTCCCATTATTAAACTTTATATTCTTTTCTGGAAATCCCAAGACACAATAGTTTGAAGCATCGAGCATTCTATTGTGTTTGGAAATTTTATCGATAGTCAGGAATTTATAGGGTCTGGATAAAGGAGTTATCATTTCCTTGTCAATTTTGATATAAGCCAAATCAATACCTTGACTTTTATCAATGTCAGTATACTTTATATCTCCAATAACATTAATGTATTTTTCTTTATCTACTCGAATAAAAAGTTGATTACTTTCTTCAATTAAATAGTCGGCTACGTGTGAGGCTGTTAAAATAAAATGTGTTTCGTGAATTAAGACAAGAACTCCTGTACCAAAAGGTCTCAACCCATTTTCTGTTTTATAAAAAAATTGAATTGTAAATCTAAGTAAATCCGAATCGATTAAATCCTTTATCAATTTGTCCGTTTCGCTATTTGATTCTGTCTTTATCACTGTCTTTGTCGTTTTTTAGCATTACCGCCAACTCCAAGGAAAGTTGTCGCCCCTTGCGACAACTTTTCGAGTTGAACGAGACCCTTTGGTGTATAGGGAAACGCTCTCCAATCGGAACTCTGATGATCGACAAAGGCTTATACCAAAGATAAGGTATTTGCTCGATTGATGCATGTCCTGAGCTTTGCCGTAT
>JAGQWA010000016.1 GCA_020437725.1 Bacteroidota bacterium
GCTCACTTGCCAACGATGTTGGTGTTAGTTCAGTTACTATCCGCGAGTGGATTTCAGTACTAGAAACATCATACATTGTTACCTTGGTGCAGCCCTACCATAAGAATTACAACAAACGGATAAACAAATCGCCCAAAGTATATTTTATAGACACAGGCTTGCTGTGCTTTTTGTTGAACATCCATAACAAAGAAGTGCTTAGCACCCACCCTTTAATGGGCGCCATTTTCGAAAACTTTATTGTTACTGAAACGCTGAAATTTAAATGGAATCGTGGCGATTTTAGCCCTATTTATTTTTGGCGTGAAAACAATGGAAAAGAAATAGACCTGCTTATCGAAACCGACCAAAAAACCTTGGCGGTTGAAATTAAAGCTGGCAAAACCTTTTCGCTCAGCTATTTTAAAAACCTAAAAGACTGGCTTAGCATTAGCAGCACCCAACCCGAACAAGCAGCAGTAGTTTATAATGGAGAACATTCTATGATTACCAAGAACGGCTCGTTGCTTCAATGGCACGAATTCGAAAATCTATTATCGGCCAATACATAGCATAATTACATACTTTTTATACAGATTTAAAGTTGAAGTATAGATTTGTATGGGTTTATAGCCAATTCGTTCCAAAAGCCACATTTTACACTTAACCAAATAACTTTACTACTCTTTACCTACTCCAAAACGCACTTGGCAGTTAAATCTTTGCCCCCATTTGAACAGGTTGCCGATTTGCAAAACCTTTCTACCACTCTATTCTCAGGGTCATCGCCACAAATGTTCATTGTTGCGAGCGCATTGCCATTCTTGTCGAGAATTTCGCATTCATAGCATTCTCTATTGCAAGAGCACATGAGTGTAATAACTATTGAAAGAAGAAAGGCATAGGATGCTTTTTTCATTGCTTAATGAATTTAGTGGTTTGTGTTTTTTGGTTGGTGATGGTTTGCAGTAAATAAGTGCCTTTGGGCAAGTGGGATATGTTTAATTGAGTGCTTGTTACATTTAGAGTTTTGTGCTCTAATTCTTGGCCTTGTATGTTATAGATTACTATTTGCTGGATAGGTTCTTTGCTCTCAATGTTTAGCAATTGCGTGGCTGGGTTGGGGTATAGTTTTAGGGTGTTTTGTTTGGAGGGTGTTGGGGTAGAAAGGGCATTGTATTTGGAGTTATGGTAGACCCAACTTGATTCTGTTCTCCAATCTTTTGAAAGTGTATCCCAACTTGAAATGGATTTATATGAGACAGCTTCACTTTGATACAGGTGTCTCACTCTTTCAACTCTAAATTTCCTATTAGTACCAATTATATTACCTAAGGAATCAGTTATTAGAAGGATATTAAATATTGAGTCTTTGAAATTCCCGTTTTCTCTAAATATATCCCTTCTCATCCATTGACCATTAGGGTTGTTCCGATACCACATCATCTCATCTCTAACAATCGAAGTGTCACCTTTATACCCGTATGCGTATTGATGCCTGTTTTTGTTCCAATCCCATTTCCATGTTTTCAATCTCCCGTCATTATCGTAGGTGTAATAATGCTTTGAAACCGGCCAGCCTCCGCTATACCTATAAGCACTATCCCTCCGATAACCAGACTTGAAATAAAGCCTTCGGTCTACCAGTCTCAAACCATCAAACCGATTACCTTCAAAGTATAATATTGAATCTTCGCTACCTTTTAAACCATAGGATCTTCTTTCTTTTAGCTTAAAAGTATCTTGATTTTGAATATTTGGCAGGTATAAAAAATTCCATTTCGTTTCTATGTGAGTATTTTCAAAGTATGAGTGAGAATCCACTCTGAAGAAATTAGCTCGCCCAGCACTTGAAGGCCAAATGGCAGTTAATCTGTCTTTTTCATCATAAGAGTAAATTAGTGTATCGCCACCTTGCCACTTTTCTATAATCTGACCCAAGTCGTTTCGCTTAAAATGAATGGTTTTTACCCAAGTAGAATCACCATTTTCTAAATGCTTGTGTTCCACAATAGAATCAGGCAAATACTTTTCTGTGGTTTGGGCGATGGCTGTTAGGCCTGCCAACACTAGAAATTGGGTTAGGATTGATTTTTTCATGTGCTTAGAATTTTGGGATTTTCCAGAGGTAGCCGTCATAAGACCCTGCAGTTATGGTTAAACCATTAAAATCAGTTGTGCCTACGTAGTAGCCAGCATTTAAAATGTCGCCTGTCGAATTTATCACAATAGCATTGCCTTGATCCCATCCGGGACTATTGGCAAAAATGGCATTCTGGTTAACCAAGCTTGCATTGTGTTTTGTGACGAATATTTGTCGTGAAGACTTATTCGGAATATTGGTTGAGCCAATTTTGGCATTGTTCGTACCAACTATATAACCTGTTGCATACACATTTCCATTGCCATCTAAGGCGATATCGTATGACTTATCATCGTTCGTACCACCAAATGACTCTACAGTCTGTGCCACCCCACCAAAAGAATACTTTGCGAGGAAACAATCATAATTACCATTGGAGCTAAGTGATTTGGAATTAAAAGTCGCTGTACCTTGAAATGCCCCAGAAATGTAAATACCACTACTGTTAACCGCTATATCTCCACATTGGTCATGACTTGTGCTGCCAGCTTTTTCTATCCAATTAACAGCTCCAAAACCTGGATTAAATCTTGCAACAACAATGTCTGTTGAACCATTGGAACTTAGGCTAAGTGAGCTAAATGAAATGGTGTTTTGAAAATTTCCAACTAAATAAAGCCAATTTGAATAGTAAGCTAGTCCATAGCCAACATCTCCTCCAGTGCTTCCACCTTTTACAGCCCACTTTTCATTGCCATTGCTGTCGAGTTTTAAAACAAAAATATCTTCACTCCCCGATGAAGAAAGGCTGTAACTTCCGAATGTGACTGTAGAACTAAAGCCTCCGGTAACATAAACATTAGAAGCATTGTCAGAACATATTCCTAGCCCTTCATCATAAAGAGAAGAGCCATACAATTTAGACCAATCAGTTACTCCATTTGGCCTAATTCGCACCACGGCAATATCAGTACTTCCTTTTCCTGATAATGAACCGTTTCCGAAATTGATTGTGCCTTGCGGAGAACAAGTAAGTAAAACATGGTCGTCTTGGTCAATTGCTATGGATTGAGCATAATCATTATTTGAGCTTCCAAATGTTTTTACCCAAACTACTGCTGTATCTAGAAACTTAATGACAAATAAATCGTATGCACCATTTGATGAATAGGTAACACCCTTATAAACTAAGTTATTTCTAAAATGACCGAAAACGTAGGTGTTTCCTTTTGAGTCATTGGCTATATCAACAGCATATTCATAAGAACCACCGTTAATGGGTAGAACCCATTGGGTGTCTGAAGGAATAATAATCGAGTTTAACTCTTCTACTGAATTTCTTGAAATACCATTTATATTTCCGATTTGATAAATGTATTCAAATTGCAGACTATCCGCTTCAACTCTTGCGACTATTGGTGTTTGTGAAGTATTTCCAGATTTAACCATCCCACTCACCACCAACGAAAAAGCCTGTCCACCACCTGTTAAACTGCCCTTGTGCTTAACTACCAATCTGTAGTTCCCCTTCTTTAACCCTGAAACATTAATGCGCTCTACATTGTCTCTTATGTTGTCACCTTTAATGGCATTGCTGCTTGGGTTAGCAGGATTTAAAATCCATGGATTGAATTTATTTCCTATTGAATCTAGGAGGTAAATATCAAGGTCATTAACCAGCTTTAGATCGGTGGGATCAAGTGTGTCAACCAATCTATAAGATCCGGCAGGGTCGTTCCATGCAATAGTGGCATAAATGAGTTTGGTACTGTCGGCATAAAAGGTATAAACTGTGCTGTCGCCATTGGCTAGACTGTCTTCATACAAATGATTGTAAACCGTGTCTTTTAGAAACTCTATGCAACTTTTGGCATTGAGCAAGCCCCATCCATAAATGTAATCTGGACCATCGGCTGTTCCGGCTTCATCCGCCGTATGAATTGCCAAACTTTTTAGCGTTGCAGAACGCATATAATTGCCTGTACTGTCAAAATAATAATCTTGTATTAAGCCTAACGCACCTGTTGCTGAGGGTGCAGACATCGATGTGCCTGATAAAACAATGTATTGGCTATCATTTAAATTACCAGTGGAATATAAACTAACGCCATTGGCAACTAAGTCTGGTTTAATTCTGCCGTCGTCTGTTGGCCCCCAGCCACTAAAGCTGGAAATGGAAACATCAGACGGTTTAGTGTATCCACCAGCTATATCGTTTACTGCTCCAACTGTTAAAATATTCTTTGCATTTCCCTTAACCGCAATGCAATCGTAGCCATTGTTTCCATCTATGGAGCGCTGAGTATAGCTTGTATCGTTGCCAGAAAACTTCCAAACTAGGTGTTTAACTGCGCCTGTTGGGCCTTCGTTCCTGTCGTTCCCAGCGCTTTTTACAATTAGATAGTAGGGGTTGGCATTTGCTATCCTGTCCCAATAATTTGTCCAGTAATTGTAGTAGCCAAACTTAAAATCTTCAGTCGCGCTAATTGTTGTATCGCCATACCAAACCCAGTATTGACCGTTGTGTTTCCAACCACAAACATTACCATAAGAATGATTTGATATAATTCCCGTGTCGGAGGCAAATTGCACCATCTCGCTCACATCACTAAACCAATCATACATTGCTAAAGTGGCGGCTGGGGCCATTCCTAGCGCATTTGAATCAACACCTGATGCCATAATCGTTCCGGCTACATGTTGAGCGTGGTAGTGCGTGCCGCTCGAATTTTGATTGCTTGCCCTATTGCCAAATTCCCTGTGTGTTGCCAGCACATTACCTGCATCCCATTCTCCATATTTAAAACCGCTTCCATCTAGGTTTATGCCTAAACTACCGCCTGCAATTATTTCGTCAACCGATATGGTTTGCCTTGAAATTCTATTATGTGTTTCGTAAAAAACTGGCCTGCCTTGTTGGTCAATAAACATAAAGCTCATGGAGCTTGAGTCGGGTAATATTCTCACACTATCAATCCATCCATTTGCCAATCGAAAAGAATCTGAAACCCTTTGTTGTTGCTCCTTAAATAGTCTGGCTTCTTCTAATAACTGTTGGTTGGCAGCTTTATTTACCCAGAAACCTTTGTTGTCTTGTGCTATTGCCGTTGTTGTCAACAATAAACTCAAAAGCGACAGAATTGATAGTCGTTGTAGAAAAACACTCATTTACTTGAGTTTAATAAGTGTCATGTCAGGATTAAACATCATGGTTTTAGCTGCTGTGGCAAAGCCCACCACTTGCACATAATCTGCCGTACCACTAGGCGGGGTTTGGGTCATTTCGCCTGTATTGGTATGCACGTAAATGCGCTGCCCTACTGTCCAATTCCAATTATTGTTTGTTATAAAACCATAGAAGATTACCCGTTTACTTCCTGTTCCCGTTTCCAAGGCAAGAGCCACGCAGGGCATTGTAGTTCCATCATCAGCATCGGTGGTTTTGTATGTTCCTGTGCTGGTAATGTACAGCGGAGCACCTAGCCCTTGGCTGTTTGCATCTACCGTTACCACGCTGCTTACTGCATTGGCACTTCCGTTGGTTGGTGTGGCTGAAAAGTTTACGTAATTGGCCGTATCGGAGTTTGATGATGAGCTTCCACCAGAAGGTGTTGTCCAACTTACAGAACCATTGCCGTTGGTACTTAATACCTGCCCATTTGTGCCATCTATTTTTGGCAACGTGTAGTTGTTGTTTATTTTAAGTTGACCACCAATATTTAGTAACCTGTTGTCAAACTCACCGTAAATGAGAGGGTTTAATGAGCTGTCGTTGTGGATGTAGAGTTTGTTGTCGGTTGTGTCTTGGTAGCCTGCAAAACTGCCTATATGCACTACACCAGATTTACTATGAACCAAACTGTTAGCTCCTGCCAAATGACCAATTGTCACATTATTAGAGCCAAGTCTATTGTAGGCACCACTTCCAGCACCTAAGGCTGTATTGTTATTCCCTGAATAGTTATGATAGCCAGACGCGTATCCGAAGAAACTGTTTTCTATTCCTGATCGATTCAATGATCCAGCACCATTGCCAATGAAGCTGTTATTTTTACCATTTAGATTGTAGTAGCCGGTCGCATAACCCATAAAAATGTTTTCACTACCGATTGTATTATTTAGTCCGCTCAACGAGCCAATAAATATGTTATTGTTCGTGGTCAAATCATCATTCTTACCTGCCTTATCACCTATGAAAATGGAGTTACCAGAATTCAGAAACTCTAACCTATTTGAATCAAACTTGAACCTTTCGATGCCCCCTAGAGTCAGACTAATTTCATCAATATCTGCCGATTTTTCCGTCTCAATCTTGGTATCACCATCAGTATCTTGAATTTTGGTTTGCACACCTCCTGTACTTGAAGCCGGCAACTTCACAAATCCTCCATTACTCAAGAAAATGGTATCGTTTGAAATACTTAATGCTTGTAGTTCGTTGGTTGCGCTTTTGTCGCCATCGTATGACAATTTGTTTTCGAAATGAATGCTATCTGATTCGAGTTTTGAGTTTAAAGTTTCGAGTTTAAAGTTATGGACCCTTAGGCTGTCGATGAGCCTGGAGTCTAAGGTCTGAAGTCTTGTGTTGTGTGCAGCAATAGAGTCACTATATTCTTTCAGGCTAACTATTCCACCATTGTTACTTAAGCTTATATTATCACCGGTTTTGCTTAGGGTTTGTATTTCGTTGTTGGCACTGGTATCGCTCGTGTTGCCTGCAGGTAGCGTTACTGAGCCACCGTTTGTAAGGGAAAGGGTATTGCCGTTTAGGGAGAGTTGTTGGTAGGTGGATGAGTTTGACGAACTATTCCCGTTTGTTGAACTGCTTGCCGTGTAATAAACTCTTAGTGAAAACCGCTGTATTTCAATATTGTAGGTTTGAAAACCACTCAAATAAGTTGAAACAATGATATTTTCATTACTATCAACCTTCAAGTTAAGTCTGCTAAATGCGTATTGGTCGCCGTTCACATTCGACATCCATACGGACGATGTAGCAAAGTGACCATCTTGCCCTTCTTCTACATTCAAATTAAACTCTGAAGTAAGTTTTGAATTACCCCACGATTGTGGTGTAAAAACACGACTGGGGTTTTCAGGACAAAACCATAAACCATTATTTCTAAGCCTAAAGCCGTTTTCAATATTTAAGGTAGAATACGGATAATATGTTTGAGTACCACCATTGGTTATCCATTTTGACCTTAGATAAATCTGTGTAAGTTCAATTCCAACTATACTAAAACCATTGGAGATAATTGTATCACCAGGATTGACGATTACTGTAGCCACACTATCAATACCAGCCATTCTTCCTTGACCTAAGCCAGAAAGGATTACATGATTAGAATTACTTAAAAACAAAGTATCTCCGGAAAGCAATAAGCTCTGCAACTCATTCGTAGCACTAGTATCATTATCCAAAGCCAATTTGCCTTCAAAATGAGTTGAATCAGATTTGAGTTTCGAGTTTAAAGTTTCGAGTTTAAAGTTGTGGACTGATAGTGAATCTTTAAACTTTGAATTTTGAACTCGTAATCTGGTATTATGCGCATTTAGCGAATCGCGGTATTCTTTTAAACTCACAGAACCACCACTGTTACTTAGGCTAATGTTATCTCCAGTTTTGCTTAGGGTTTGAATCTCGTTGGTAGCCGACTTGTCGCCGTCTTTGGCGATTTCCCCTTCAAAATAGGCGCTATCGCTTGCCAGTTTAGAGTTTAAAGTTTTTAGTTTAAAGTTATGGATGCTTAAACTGTCGTCAAGTCTTGAGTCTAAAGTCTGAAGTCTTGTATTGTGGGAGGCTATTGAATCGTTTGCGGTTTTAAACTTTGATTCAAAATGTAGTGAGTCAGCTTTCCGTTGTCTATGGACGGTGGTCAGTCGACTGTTATGAGCGTTGAGCGAATCACGGTATTCCTTCAAACTCACCGTTCCACCATTTTGACTTAGGCTAATATTGTCGCCGGTTTTGCTTAGGGTTTGTATTTCGTTGGTGGCCGACTTATCACCGTCTTTGGCAAGTTCGGTAGCTAAACTGTCAATGGTTTTTTGGTGGCGGGTTGCTATGTTTTGGAAATAGATGCTATCGCTACTTTGGTTAACGATAACGTTGTTAATGGTTTGGCTAAGTGCTGTGCTATCGTCAACCACTTTTTTAAGTATTTGGCTTTCTATGGTTCTTAGCAAAACACTATCGGTATAAACACGGCTTTGCAAAGTGCTAAGCCATTGCTGGTAGTGAACTGAATCGCTCTGTATATTCTGCTGGTTCTGAATTATAAGTTGGTGAAACAACTGGCTATCTACCAAAATGCGACTCAGGTTTTGCTGCACTAAGGTTCTCATTAACGTAGAGTCTGTGCTTATGCGGTTGCTTAGCCAAGTAACTTCTGATGAGAAGAAGGTTGAATCTGAAATTACTTTGTTGGTGAGTGAACTAAGCCATGCAGAAAAATGAACCGAATCAGCATTTAGGCTATTAGTCAAATTAAACATCCTAGTCTCAAAATGTTGGCTATCAGCGCTAATTCGGTTCTCCGCTCCCTTCAACTTAAATGCAAATTCCACTGAGTCTGCAACTCTTTTATTTTCATGCATTTGGTGCTGTGTTTCAAAATATTGGCTATCTGTTTTAAGCTTGTTTAGTGTATTAGAGTGCTCTTGAGCAAAGTGGCTTGAGTCTGCCTTAACCTTGGCAACTAAAGCTCTGTTTAACGCATAGAAATACATTGAATCTCTTAGCATTTTTGCAGCTAAACTGTTAGTCAAATCATGTTGAAACGCTGAATCGGCTTGCACTTTTTTGCCTAGATCTTCAACCAAGTCTCTATAAATACCTAAGTAAACTTGGTTGGCTTTGGAGATGAACAAAGTGTCGTTTGCAAAACTCAGTAGTTGCACTTCGTTGGTACTATCAATATCTGGAAGAAAAAGTGAGTTTCCATTTTCTATTAAAAGTGAATCGCCTTGCAATGCTATTGATTGGTTATCTGCACCGGCCACTTTTACAACCCAACCATTATAGTAGGTAAGTATATGGTCGCCATTAGCATCGGTTTCTATTTTTTGAATTCCATTACCCGCTTGTTCAGCATAAAATGAATACGGAACGGCCATAAGTTGTTGCGTGTACAAATGCACAAACTCTTGATTGTCATCAATATCTAGATACACTTTTATAAAAAAGTCGTGTACTCCCCATTCTACATGGTTAAAACTATCTACTTCTGCAGCAATTGGAGTTCCTTGCCCAATTACTACCGTAAACTGCCCGTATTGGTCTGTTTCAGTTTGGTGCGTTTCAGCATAGTGTATGTCTCCATCTTCGCTTCCTTTTAAAATTTCGAAACGAATATTTATGAGCTTGTTGGGTATGGGTTGGCCGGTCATATCATACCCTGGCATTTGTTTGCCTTCTGTATCAATAGCAACTGCCTGGTAGGTTATACCTTTAGGAACACTTTGCGCCTGTACACCAAATGCAAGTACCAAAAGGCTGCCTAATACCCATATTTTTTTCCAGAATAACTTCATACTTAGATTGCCTTAAAAAATGAATTGATAGCCGAAATGAAAATTGAAAAGTGTGTTATAAAGCTGTTGCGAAGCGTGTTTTTCGATATCTAACAAACCTTGCATATACTCTGCCTGCAACACAATGGCGCTGCTAAAACCTGCTTGTAACCTAAGGCCAGCATTAAGCCCAAAACCCACATCATAATTTTCTAAGTAACCTTCTCTCAACAGGTCTATGTATAGGTTACCGCCTTCTTGTGTGGCAGCTGCCAAATATTGACCGTAAACTGTTCCGCCAAACTGTATATCTGAACTTCTGCCTATGGGTATATGAAAACTTGGGCCCGTATTTGCAGAAATATAGGTAAGATCATAATTAACCCGTTGGGTGAAATAATGAGTAACAGCCCCGGCATTTTGAAGCCCAAGCCCAAACGAAAAACTCATAACACGGCCAGCATAAAAATCAAATTGATAGCCTAGCGAAAAATCGCTTTTAAACTTCATTTGCACAGGTTCGTTGGCCTGGCTTTGAAACAACAAAGTGCTTGATGTTAAGCCCCCTTTAAAGGTTGATGTTTTGGTTCCACCTTTGGTTTTACCAGGCTTTTGTGCAAATGCCAAAACAGGCATTAATAGCACCAAGAACAATAGCTTCTTCATTTCAGTACTATTAGTTTAGATACATGCAAATACTGACCAGCTACCAATACTTTAACACCATAAACCCCGCTTGATAACTCATTTACATTAAACTCTCCGTTTGGCTCTACCAAAAGTTTAATCTGCTTGCCTGTAATTGAAGTAAGCACTACATGATCAATTTCAGCATCTTCAATTTTAATTGTAGCTATACTGTTGGTTGGATTTGGGTATAGTTGGTAATTGAGTTGAGTAAGAGATTTGCCCCAGAAATATGTTTTACCACTTTGAAAACCCTGAGAAATGTAGGTTTTCTCATTTTCTGCACTTCCAACTAAAGCTGGCTGCCCAATTGTACTTTGAAAATGTACCGTACCAATAGCACTGGTACTACCTGCCGAAGAAATAGATGTTTTTTGCAGCTGCTGCGCCCAAGCTCCTTTTACACACAACAAACCCAAAAACGCCACGATAAAGAGTCGCATTTCACATTTTTTTGCCTACTTGCAAATGAAACTATTAAAGTAAAGCTATGAAATACCTAAGATTGGGGAGGTGGTTGCTCTTAACATGCTGTCTTCTTTTTGGTTGTACAGACACATCTGTAAAATCCAAACAAGAAAATGATGACCATTCTATGAAAGTCAAAGACTTATTTAGGGGCTGGGAATTATATCAAAATCAACCAGACTCAGCAATTAGAATTGCACGAGAGAACATGACTAAATACGCTGATGACTCTGTATTTATAGCAAAAAACACAGTTACAGTAGCAGCAGCTCAAATATTTAAAAATGAATACGATTCTGCCAGGGCAAGTATCAACAGCGTAAACGTATCGTCGTTTGGCACCTATACCAAATCTCAAATAGCTATGGTTAAAGGCCTTTTAGATTTTCATGAAGAAAAGTTTGTTTCAGCTCTTCTTCATTATCGTGAATATTTAAAATACCGAAGTAAAGATGAAAGCAGCCAAACTATGAATCAAAATCTCGCACAGATCTACTACTATACAGGAAATAAATACAAATCCCTTTCAATTAGTAGAGATATCTATTTGTTTTTCAAGCAATTTCCAGACAGCACTGTGTTTTGGAATGCGGCCTTAAGCTATGGCAGTATGCTAAACCAGTCTGACAGTTTTAAAAAAGCAGAAATAGTTCTACACAGTCATCCTGAAAAAATACCTTTTGTATATCAACTACTTTTTAACAGCGAAAAGTCTATCTGTATGGCAGGTTTAGGTCAAGCGGATAGTGCTATTCAGCTTTTGACATCAAACCTAGATGCTGTTAAAAACATCACTTATGTAGACGCTGTATACCACCTAAATCTAGCTCATGTTTATTTGAAATTGAGAAAACTAGATGAAGCTGAGAGATCTTTACTTTATGTTCAAAAACTACCCATTATAAACAATGCAACAGATCTAAAAAAGGATTTTCATCTTTATTCAGAACGACTTATGTTACTAAATAATAATATCGATAAAGCTGATTATCATAGAAGTAAACTTTCAAGAATCAATGACTCTTTTGCCCATAATCTCAATAATGAATTTATCCAAGGATTCGAAACCAAATACCAAACCGAGCAAAAAGAACAGCGCATTGCCTTCCTCGAAAAAGAACAAGAACTCAAAAACCAACAGATAAAGCAGAAAAACCGCATTGCTTATGGCAGTGCCGGTGGCTCTGGAGTAATTTTAATGTTGGCAGGCTTGGCGTTCTATAACCAAAAGCAGCGGCAAAAGGCGCAAAAAGCCTTGCAAGCTGCCCAAAAAGCAGAAGCAGAAAAAACACAAAAACTTGAGCTGGTAACCGCTCAAATTGCTGCTCAAGAACAAGAACGGGAGCGCATAGCTAGAGAACTGCACGATGGCATTGCCCCCAACATGGCCGCACTAAAATGGAGCATCAACGACCAACTACCCAACAAACAAGAAGCCGAGAAAGTATACGAGCAATTTGAGCGCATTAGTAATGAATTACGAGCTCTTTCTCATGGACTAAGCAGCCCAACCAACAAACCCACTTCTTTAAGCGAAAACTTGGTTAATTACTTATCGGCTCAAGAAAACAGTGGTGTACAAATTGAGCTAAAACTGCCTGCCAATGGCTTACCAATTCTATCTGAGTCAATTGAAGTGGCCATTTATAGAACTGTGCAAGAACTTACCCAAAACTGCATAAAACACGCAAAGGCATCAACCTTAACAGTTGAATTCAAAACAGAAAATGAGCAATTAGAAATGTTTGTAGCCGACAATGGAAATGGATTTAGCGCAGAAGAGCAGCAAATGGGCATCGGTTTAAACAACATCAAAAACCGAATAGAAGACCTCGGTGGTAAGTTCGCTTTATCCCCTAATCTAGGTATAGGAACATCAATACTCATTAAGTTACATTTGGAAGGCAAAACCTAGGTAAACTTGAAAAGGGCAATTATTATAGAAGACCACCCCATTTATTTGGAAGGGTTAACGGGCATTTTAGAAACACTTAATTGGGAAGTTACCCCATGCAGCAGCTTTGTAGAATTTGCTGAAAAAAGTAGCGGAAAGCATTTCGACTTGGCTTTGGTTGACCTGCATTTGCCCAATGGCAAAGATGGTTTTGATGTTTGCTCTGAACTAAAAAGCCATAAAACCCATCCCAAAATTATCATCATCTCCTATTTTGACCAAGACCATTTGGTTGACAAAGCCCAACGACTTCACGTAGAAGGCTATCTGTACAAAAGCGCAGATAAAATAGAAATTGAAGAAGCCATTAGCACCGTAATGAGTGGCCACAACTATTATAGCACCAATCTAAAAAAGCGACTTGCCTCTAAAGAAGCTTTTGCTCAACGAAATGGCATTAAGCTAGATGTGCTAGAAAAACATGGAATTACCAAACGAGAACTCGATATTATACTGGCAATTGTAGAAAGTGATAAAACAAGCGACAAGCATATTGCTAAAAGCATGGAAATGTCTGCACATACCGTTAGACAGCATAGAAAAAGTCTTCATCAAAAACTACAGATTTCTGAAGCTACGGGTTTAGTTAAGTTCTACTACGAGCATTTACACGAGCCTGAGTAATCATTAGCTGTTCATTCCCAAAACATTTCGAGTAGAATTATGGATTCCCACTCAAAGTCCGTCTCCTTTCCCGAATTTAGCCTTTTAAAAATGCCATTATTCTATGCTAAAGCCATTTACCGAACTGGCTTTTTTACATAAAACCACCTTTGCACATTACCTCAAATGCCTGCTCACTTCGATGGTTAGCAATAAGGTAATTAATGCAGGCATTCCCATTATTAAGGAAAACCGCGTGATGGTAATTACCAAAAACCCGCCCAAATGGCAGTTGGCCGTTTTAAAATCTAAGGGCGCTAAAAAGGGTTTTGGGGTGGTTTTAGATCAACTGGGTACCGACAATCCTAGGCTTACCTGCAATTGCCGAAAAGGGTACGAAGAACATGGCCCCTGCGAGCATGTTGCTGCTGGCTTGCTTTTTTTAATTCATCAAGAACATTTGCACGGGTTAAAGCAAAAGCCTTCTGGATTGCTTCATTCATCTCGACTGCCCTACTTCTTGGAAGTACCTAACCGCATTTCTGATGTAATTCAGCAACATGCACCAGAACTAACTCATTTTTACCACGAACCTGATGAGCTGGTAACATTTGAAGACTGGAAAGCCAAGCCGCTCAAAGCCACTGTTTGGACAGAAATTCAACCCCGAATGATGAACAAACAAGAAGTGATTATTGGCCGCGAAGGCAAGCTTGTTTACACGCTTTGTAATTGCAATGAGCAGGTTACCCGAATGTGCAAGCACCAGATTAGGGCTCTTGGCCAAATTATGGTGAAAGATGATTTCTTTTTTCAGTATTGGTTAGATGAATATAAAAAGGAGCAGGAAAAACAACAACCACCTAAAACCAACGAACCGCTTAAATGGGTTGAACCCGAAAAGGTTGGAAAATTGCTTTTTTTGAGTGAATTGGATGGTTTTATCATGTTTAAACCACTAGTGCAATACAACGATGTTGATGCAGATCCACTCTCAAATGATGAACCAGTTTGGGCCAATGAAGAAACCAAAACCGCTTTTTATCGCGATGAGAAATTAGAGAGTGAATACTTACAATGGCTCATTTCGTTGCATCCTGATTTTGAGAAACAGAAGCACGGCAGCCTATTCTTTTTGCCACCAGAGAAGATTATTGCCAAAGAATGGTTCTTTCATTTTTTAGAAGCCCTTGAAAAAGAAAAAGTTGAAGTTTTGGGTCAAAAAGACCTTAAATCTTTCAAATACAGTTTTTCAAAGCCCGAAGCCAATTTCCAACTTCAGTCGGGTATAAATTGGTTCGATGCCCGCATTGAAATAAGCTTTAATGGCGAACTTGTTCCAATTGAAAAACTACGTCGAGCCATTATTAACAAACAAGAATACGTAGTACTTGGCGATGGAAGTTTAGGTATTCTACCGCAAGAATGGATTAAGAAGCTTGAGCGGTATTTCCGCATTGGGCAAAAGAATGAACACGGTGGCTTACGTGTTGCCAAACAACATTTTTCAGCTCTTGATGATTTAATGGACGACATTAACGACCAAGCCCTTCAACAAGAAATAGCTGACAAGAAAAAGGCCCTAGCCGACTTTACTGAGTTTGACGATGTAGTGGTTCCAAAAAGCGTTTTTGCCACCTTACGACCTTATCAATTAGAAGGGCTTAAATGGCTACAATTCTTGCACAAATATGGTTTTGGCGGAATATTGGCGGATGACATGGGCCTTGGCAAAACCCTACAAACCATTGCACAATTGGCCTATGTAATTGAGCAAAACAAAAGCCAAATTCACTTGGTGGTTGCGCCAACCAGTTTGTTGCATAATTGGCAGAACGAAATCAAGAAGTTTTGCCCTTCAATTGATGCTATCATTCACCATGGGCAAGGCCGTGGTCAAAATGCAGAAAGTTTTGCCAATCATCAATTGATAATCACTACTTACGGCACCTTGGTTAACGACATTGAATGGCTTAAAGATTTACAATTTGGCTATTTAGTTATGGACGAATCGCAAGCCATTAAAAACCTTCAATCGCAACGGAATAAGGCTCTTAGACTCATTGTAGCTGAACATAAATTGGCACTTTCTGGAACACCGGTTGAGAACCACACATTTGAGCTTTATGCGCAAATGCAGGTAATTAATCCTGCATTTCTAGGCATGGCAGAGCATTTTAAACGCGAGTATGCCAAACCTATTGACCAAGACGGCGATCAGGAAAAAGCTGAAGAACTGCGTAAAATGGTGAAGCCGTTTATTCTCCGCAGAACCAAACAACAAGTGGCTAAAGATTTGCCAGAAAAATTAGAGTCGGTGCTGTACTGCGACATGGGACCAGAACAACGAACTATTTATGAGAAAATAAAGGCTGAAGCCAGAGATGAAGTATTAGGTGATATTGACGAAAATGGGGTTGAGAAATCGCAGTTTCATGTACTAACAGCCTTATTAAAGTTGCGACAGTTATGTCTTTCAACTGGAATTGTGAAGTTAGACGAATACCATGGCACCTATTCTGCTAAACTTGATGTATTGAAAAACCAATTGGCACAATTGCCCAAAGGCAGCAAAGCATTGGTGTTTTCGCAGTTTGTAAAAATGCTAGATCAAGTAAAAAACCTGCTTGACGATACTGAAATGCCCTATGCCTATCTAGATGGCCAAACCCGCGACCGACAAGCCGTAGTAGATCAGTTTCAAGAAAATGAAGAATGCAAAGTATTTGTAATTAGCCTTAAAGCAGGCGGCACAGGCTTAAACCTTACCGCAGCTGATTACGTGTATATTTTAGACCCTTGGTGGAACCCTGCAGTTGAGGCTCAGGCAATAGACCGCGCTTACCGCATTGGCCAAAAGAAACGGGTTTTTGCTTACAAACTCATTTGCGAAAACACCATTGAAGAAAAAATCTTGAAGCTGCAACAAAAGAAATTAGCCGTGGCCGAAGGTGTTGTTCAAACAGAAGAAGGTATGCTAAAACAAATGAGTAAAGAAGATATTGCGGAGTTGTTTGGGTAGATGGGCGCTGGTGCGCCAAAAGATAAATAATTCCGAAGCAGGAGCTTCGAAATAGAATTTCTAGTCGTGGCACCACTCGAAGTGGTGCCACGACTGCATCCTATTATGAATTTGAGATTTCTTTAAATGGCAAATGAGTTTATGTTTGTTAAGTGTCGAAGAAAATAAGACTGTTTACATTCATTCTATCCACCCTTTTTTATTGCTCATGTGGTGGTATAAAATCTTTTCAACGGGCTTATATTGATCATAATGATTCTTCTTTAAACGTGATCATCCACATCAAGAATAAAGGACTAACGGCAAGAACAATTGGTTTACCTCCAGAATGCAATTCAGATACGTTTTCAAACCACATCATGTTAGAAGATACATTACTATTGAAACAAAAGAAAAACCCAAGAGTAATATTTAGATGCTCTCATTGTACAGATTCATTGAAAATAGCGACCTATTACGAAGTTGAAATCCCTAGAAATGGGAATTATAGGTGCATGATTAAATTCAATTCTGATACCATTCCGAGCTTTATTAAAATACCATATGTCATTAGGCAAACAAATAAGACAGAAGAAATCTTTAAAGTATTTCCTTTAGCAGCGATGGGAGAGTAATCCCATTCGCCATTATCCCCCACTCAACTTTCCAATCAAATCATCCACATCAATTTCGGCAATGTGGTGAATGTAATCATCATCGAATTCGCCACTTGGGCTGTAATAGTAATATGATGGGTAGTACTTGAGATTGTAGTATTTAATGAGCTTTTTAGTAAGGTCTTCGCCCAGCCAAATATGGGTGCCTGATGTTTGGTATTCTAGCACAATTTCTTTCCAAATATTAGGGTTGCTGCTGCGATTGGTGCAGAGATATACCACTTCAACTGGCAGTTCTTTGAGTTGCTTTTTAACCGGGCCGCTTGCTTTCATATCGCGTTTGCAGGGGCCGCACCAAGTAGCCCAAACATCAAATATGAGCGCTTTGCCCTTAAATGAATCTTGTATGGCTGCCAACAGGTTCTCAAAACTGGTATGGTTGGCTTGGTACATGTTAGCACCAAAATCGAATTGGGCATCAAGCATTCCTAAACTGGTTTTTCTGCTTTTGGTGTTTTTAAGGCTTGCCATTCCTTTGGTAATTCTCTCGGCAATGGGTTGCAACTCTTCTATTTTCTCATTAATCAATTTGGCTAGGAATGGGTCTTCTATTTCACCAACCACTTCTGTTAAATATAAATAGCGATCATAGGCATCTTCTGGCCCACCAGTAGCAAGCATAAAATCTCTTTGAGTTTTAGGAATGCTTTTAGTAAACCCCAAATATCGTTTAGCTTCAAATGGAATTAAAGTGGATTTGTGGTCTTTCTGTGCTTGATAGTAAATCTTGTCGCTTTCCTTTTTAGTTAAATCAATATTTGCCTTAGCCAAACGAAATGGATCTTGTGAATTGGAGTCAATTGTTCTTAATAATTCGACTTCAATTTCTGGTCTAATCTGATTCTTAAAACCATACCAATGATATTTATAAAACTGCCACTCGCTGTTGCCATAGCCATCTACGGCGTGAATTATCTCCTTGAACTCTTTATACCAATTCTCATCTTCAGCTAAACTCAAAAAAAGCCAGCCATATTTAGATACCGTCATTTTCATAATTAGCCAGTGTTGATGTTCTGCCTTTCCTTTAACAAAAAAGGTATCTTCAATTAGGTCAGAAAGCATTCTCATATACGACAATGTAGATTGTGTCTTTTGTTTTGTTGAGCTGTCCTTTTTAGATCAAATATGCATAAATAGACTTGACAAGGAGTCCTTTATGGGATGTTCAAATGCACTATAAGCATTTAGAACATTGGTTTTTTCAGCATCTTTTCCGCTGAAAGAAATCCCATTTGGGATATCGAAATTGATTTCTTCTTCAGGTAATTCAACAACATTCAAGTCAATTTCAAGATGTAACCCCTTTTCTAAAAAAGCAGTTCCAGAGAATATATCTCCAATGTTTAAAGTGTACTCCATTGCCCACGTTCCCATTACATTCTCAAAACTTCCTTCTCCATTTTCATTAAGCCGAATGGTATCTGTAATGTAATTGGCATCTATGGGCAATCTATAAGATAGCGTAATAGGAATGGTATCTAAGCTGTCTGTTCCATTAACCTTAACCGTAAATTTTGGAATGGTAGGTTCATCTGGTTGGCTTTCGGTTTCAGACTCTATTGTTTTTATTGAAGACTGACAAGCCACGAAAACCAAACTTGCCAATAGCAATTTCATTACCCATTTCATGGGCAAGATTTACGGAGAAAAGTTGAGATTGCACAATTCTAGGCTAGTCGTGACACCACTTTAAGTGATGCCACGACTTTATTATGCCCGATTGGGTTTCTATACCTTTCATCAACTTGCACTTTGCAAGTTGCATTATGCAAGTTGCAAAGTGCAACCTATATTTGTAGCAAATAAGGCAGTATGAATCCATTTCCCATAGCAGGATATATTGGCAAAGAATACTTCTGCGATAGAGAGAAAGAAACCAAACTCATTATAGATGGCATTAAAAATGGCCGCAATCAAGTAGTGTATGGTTGGCGCAGGTTGGGCAAATCTGCATTGCTTTTTCATGTTTTAAGTGAAATGGAGAAGCAAAAACACCTGGGCATTTATGTTGATTTATACGGCACAAAATCGTTAGCGCAAGCCACCGAAAACATTGCCGATGCAATAATTAACGCAACACAAGGCCAAAAAGGCATTAGCCAAAAACTGGCACAATTGGTTGGCAGGCTAGGTGCTTCATTAAGTTTTGACCCTTTTACTGCCATGCCCAAATTAAGCTTTGGCATTAACCAGCATCAAGAAAAAGGAGAACAGAACCTATTGGCGCTTTACAAATACCTAAGCTCAGAGTATAAAAAGGTAATTGTGGTACTCGATGAGTTTCAACAAATAACTCAGTACGAAAACAGCATAAACCCAGAGGCCGTTTTTAGGTCGCTTATGCAGCAGTTTCCTAATATTAGATTTATCTACTCAGGCAGCCAAAGAAACCTTATGCTTTCTATGTTTAACGATAGCAATAGGCCATTTTACAGAAGTTGTGAATTGCTACTGATAGAAGAAATTGCAATTAAGGCCTACTCGCCGTTTATTCTTGAAAAAATGAACAAACGCGGCCAAAAAATAACTTCAGAGCAAATTGAAACCATTTACCAGTGGACCAATGGACAAACCCTTTATATTCAAATGGTTTGCAATAAATTATTTGCCAGAAACAAGAAAGTTGACAACGAAGCATTGCTTTCTACATTTAAGGAATTAATTGAACAGCAATCGCATTATTTTCAGCACATTAACGAATTACTTACGCGAAAACAAAGTGATTTAATGCGTGCCATTGCCATAGAAGGAGTTGCTGCTTCACCTACTGCAAACGATTTTTTAAATAAACATCAGCTTGGCACAAGTGGAACCATTACGCGCACTCTTAATTCATTAGTTTCTAAAACATTGGTTATTAAAACAACTACCGGATACCGCCTGCACGACACGCTGCTTTCAAGGTGGTATGAGCATCTTTAAGTTTTATTCTAAACTTAACTTGCACTCTGCAACTTGCATTATGCAAGTTCTGTAAGATTTGATTGGAAATTTTTTATAGAAGATGGCCACATGAATGGCAGTAGGTAGCGCCATCTACGTGTTGGTCTTCAGCACAGTTTCGGCAAACTTGTGTGTTGCTTGTGGGTGGGTTATTTACCAATTCGGCCGTTACAATTCCAGTAGGTACAGCAATTATTCCATAACCAAGAACCATGATAACAGATGCAAAAAACTGACCTATTGCTGTGCTCGGGGAGATATCACCATAACCCACGGTTGTAAGGGTTACAATTGCCCAATAAATACTCCTGGGTATTGATGTAAACCCATGTTCAGGGCCTTCAATCATAAACATGAGTGTGCCCATAATCATGCTGGCCGTTAAAACCACAAACAAAAACACCAAAATCTTACGCCTGCTTTGCAACAATGCCACCCAAAGTTGATTTCCTTCGCCAAGATATCTGGTAAGTTTCAACACCCTAAACACCCTTAAAAGACGCAAGCTTCTAACAATCATTAGGCTTGATGTGCCTTTAACGAAAATGCCCATGTAGGTAGGTAAAATAGAAAGCAGATCTATTATTCCATAGAAGCTAAAAATGTACTTCAGTGGTTTGTTAATGATAAGAATTCTAAGAATGTATTCGAGGGTAAAAAGAATGGTAAAAGACCATTCTAAAACATCAAAAGCATGCTCGTAGCGCTTATTTATGTCGTCAACACTTTCGAGCATTACTACACCAACACTCAACAAAATGGCTAAAAGCAGAATAATGTCGAAAGCCTTACCGGCTGGTGTGTCGGCTTCAAAAATGATTTCGTGTAATTTCTCCCTTAATGACATATGTATGCAAAACAAAGTTAAACCAAAGAATTACTGGGTATTCATGAACATTTTTGCCCCTTATTGCATTAGCAGGTTATTGATTTTTCTAGATGAGTATTAACGGCATTCTAATTAGCGCTTTGGTTTTAGCCATTTTGTGGTCAATTGATCTTTACGTTTTTCAAGCAGTGAAAACGGCCATTAGCGGTTGGGATAAAAATTTGGCAAGGCAACTTATTATTTGGGGCTATTGGGTGCTAAGCATCGGGCTTCCACTCTCATTGGTAATTGGGTTTGTTTTGGCCGATGGCCCACCGCGCGGTAACACTCTAGCCGGAATAATTTCTAACCTGGTAATTACCTTTTTTGCCACCAAACTCACCATTTTGCTATTCGTTTTTGGTGAAGATATTTATAGGTTTGGCAGCTATTTGGTGCAATTAATTACCAACTCAGGTAACGATAATCTAGTTCAAATGCCTTCGCGGAGAAAATTTATAAGCCAAGCGGCCATCATAACTGCGGCAATACCTTTTTCTTCTTTTTTATATGGAATAACACTCGGCAAATACCGCTACACCATTCATAGAAAAACCTTGTATTTCAATAACCTTCCAGATGCTTTTGATGGCTTTACCATTACACAGATTTCTGATGTGCATTCTGGTAGTTTCGATAATAAAGAAGCGGTTAAACGCGGCATTGATTTAATTAATGAGCAGCAATCTGACCTGTTTGTTTTTACTGGCGATTTGGTGAATGACAATGCCGCTGAATTTGATAATTATAAAGACATCTTTTCTCAGATTAAAGCTCCTTATGGTCAATATTCCATTCTAGGAAATCATGACTATAGCGAATATGGAAACTGGAGTAAAGAAGGCGCCATGCAAAACAGAGCCAGAATTAGACAGCACCACCAAGATGTTGGTTTTAATTTAATGCTGAACGACAGTACCTATATTGAAAAAGACGGTCAACGGATTGCGCTTCTTGGCATGGAAAACTGGGGTGTTGGCTTTAGCAAATAC